>NZ_LYRQ01000048.1:0-33175 GCF_001661605.1 Pseudoalteromonas sp. MQS005
TAGATAATATAAATAAAATGTATACCCCCCTATTTAACCCGCAACCAAGTATTGTAAAAACCCAAACTACCTCAAACGCCAACTGACGCTCGCATCTTGAAATAGTTTGGGTATAGTTATGGCAAATTATAAAAATATTCTACAAGGTTAAATAAACATGACGGCTGTACTACTCATTGTTGCCTTTGGCTACATAGGCGTGCTGTTTTGGCTGGCTAATTGGGGGGATAAAACCACGCCACTTGCCAAGCGTATTAGTCATCACCCGTTTGTGTATTCATTTGCACTAGGTATTTATTGCACTTCATGGACTTACTACGGCTCAGTAGGCACAGCAGCGACCAGCAGCTGGAGTTTTTTACCTATATTGTTAGGCCCCGCTTTATTGTTTTTTTTCGGTCAAGGCTTTTTACGTAAACTGGTACTGGTGAGTAAAAAACAAAATATCACCACTATTGCCGACTTTATTTCAGCCCGCTATGGTAAGCGTCAAACCACCGCCATTATGGTGACAATAATCGCCTTATTGGCCACCATTCCGTACATTGCATTGCAATTAAAAGCACTCAGCTCTAGCTTTTTACTCCTACAAAACAGCAATCAGATATCAGGGGATATTTTAGCGCTATCGGCCACGTTAATGATGGCGCTATTTGCTATATTTTTTGGTACGCGCAAAGTTGATGTAACCGAATACCGTTCAGGTTTAATGCTCGCTGTGGCGTTTGAATCTCTAGTTAAACTGTTTGCCTTAGCCGCCGTTGCAGGGCTTGCGATATACAGCTTATTTAATTTACCTACCCAAAGTAGCAGTCAAGTTGCCGAGTCTATTTGGATGCACTGGACACACTTTGACTTTTTTAGTTTTAATTTTATCGGCCAGTCACTTATGGCAGCAGCGGCTATTATTTGTTTGCCACGCCAATTTCATGTAACCGTGGTCGATAACCAAGATAAGCGCCATTTATTCACTGCGCGTTGGGCCTTCCCACTGTATTTATTACTAACAGCAGCAATGATTTTACCTATTGCCACCGCTGCGATTCACCCAGAAATAGGCCGCAGCTTATCACCAGACAGCTTTGTACTTGCCTTACCTATGCTGCACAATAATGCTTTTTTAACTACGTTTGTGTTTATTGGGGGGCTTTCAGCAGCTACAGCCATGATTGTTGTAGCCACATTAACGTTAAGTACCATGATCTCAAATGATGTGGTACTGCCGTTAATGTTACGTCGTAAATTTAAACGTAACTTAATTACCAGCAGCTATAAATCACGTATTTTACTAGTGCGTCGATTTACCATTGCCGGAGTACTTATTTTAGCTTACTTCTATCAGCAATGGTTTGGAAATGGCAGTGCACTGGCTAGTATGGGATTGGTTGCTTTTTCATTGGTATCGCAACTATTGCCTGCCATTGTGGGTGGTTTATATTGGCGAAAAGGCCATGCCTATGGGGTTTATGCTGGACTACTCGCCGGCGTGATATGTTGGGTGCTGTTTTTAATGTTGCCTATTTTAGATGCCCCCAACCCACTAGACAGTGAGTTACAACAAACCCTAATAACGCGCGGTACACTTATCGCTTTGTTTGCTAATATTGGCTGTTACATTAGTTTTTCGCTAGGGGCTGAAGAGCGCTTAATCGACAAAATTCAAGCGGCTGCTTTTGTTAATCCTAAAGATCAGGCTATTTTATCGCGTCGATTAAATAAAAATGTAAAAGCCACGGTATACGACTTCAAAATACTGCTACAGACCTTTTTAGGCATTCAACGTAGCCAGCAAGTATTATCACACTATGCGCTTCATCACGACTTAAACGACAACAATGCGCACCCTCGCGCTGACTTTATTGCTTACTGCGAACGTGCGCTTACTGGGGTATTAGGTGCCTCGTCGGCGCAAGCACTTATTCATACCGTATCATCGGGCAAACGCATGGCGTTTGAAGAGGTGGTAAACTTTTTTGATGAAACCACACAAGCACTGCAGTTTAATCAAAACTTATTGTTTACCTCGTTAGAGAACTTAAGCCATGGCCTATCCGTTGTTGATAAAGACCTAAACCTCGTGGCTTGGAATAAGCGCTACAGTGAAATGTTTAACTACCCCGAGGGCTTTTTACAAGTTGGCCAACCTATTGAGGAAATAATCCGGTATAACGCAGAGCGCGGTGAATGTGGCCCAGGTGAAATTGACCGTCATGTTGATAAGCGAGTTCAGCATTTAAAAAATGGTAGTTCACATCACTTTATTCGCCATCGTCGAAACGGCCAAGTGTATGAAATGATCGGTAACCCACTTCCTGATGGCGGATTTGTAACCAGTTTTTCTGATATTACTACTCACATTAGTACTCAAAATGCGCTAGAAGAAATTAATATGGACTTAGAAAACCGTATTGAAGCGCGCACCCAAGAAGTACAAACGATTAATAGTAATCTACAAGCACAAATAGATAGCCGCGTACAAACCGAGCAAGCACTTACTTTAGCCAAGCGTGAGGCAGAACAAGCTAATGATAGTAAAACTCGCTTTTTAGCATTGGCCAGTCACGATATTTTACAGCCATTAAATGCTGCACGTTTATACCTTGCCGCGATTGACGAAACACAACTAGACACCACGAATAAAAATAATTTTAATAAGCTTGGCGACAGTTTAGATTCAACTGTGCATTTAATGTCGGCCTTACTCGAAATTGCAAAATTAGAACAAGGCGCAATGACCCCAAGCCCACGTCACTTTTGTATTGACGATATTTTAGACCCTCTCAAAAGTGAATATGCCATTTTATCAAGCGATAAAGGACTGTCATTTACAGTGCGCTCAAATAAGCAAATAGTGCATAGTGACATTACCTACTTGCGCCGAATACTACAAAACTTGCTGTCTAATGCGATTAAATACACCGAAAATGGCCGAGTGCTAATTGCCTGCAGAAATCGTAAACACAGTTTACGAATAGAAGTATGGGATACAGGCCCGGGCATTAGCGATATTGAACAGGCAAAAATATTTAACGACTTTTACCGAATTGAAGCGGGCGACAATAAAGGCGTAGGCCTTGGTCTAGGGGTAGTTAAACGTATGGCTGATTTACTGAGCCTGCCGATTGATGTGGTTTCTTTACCTAATAAAGGCAGTCGATTTAGTATAGAAGTGCCTTATGGTGATGCGCAATTAGTGCAACAAAAACAAACAAATCAAAATATCGTAGACAACCGCGCTGCGATTAATATTATTGCCGTTGACGACGATCCTGAAAACTTAGCCGCGATGGCCAGCTTATTGAAAAAATGGCGGGCAAATTACACCTTATTCGACAAAGTTGATGCTGTGTTAGCGTATGCTAAAGCGCATGCAGCGCCCGATGTTATTTTAATGGATTATCAATTAGGTAATGATTGGGATGGCATTACTTTAATTAAAACACTGCGAGAGACTTGGCAAAGCGACATTCCGGCAATTTTAATTACCGCGGTGCGTGACACCGAGCTAAAACAAACAACCAAAGCTGAAAATATTCATTACCTAAGTAAACCAGTAAAACCAGGTAAACTTAAGGCCCTGCTTAATCATAGTACTTAACCCCCAATAAACGCTTAAGCCCAGTAAAATACTGGGCTTAAAGCTATGCTTAATTGCTATAATTACGCTTTCTTAGTTTTTGGAACAACCAACTAAGCCCGACTAACGAAAGCCCTAAGCCAATAAACGATAATGCCTTTAAAAGCCCAGTTAAATTAGCCATATCAATTAAAAATACTTTAACGATTACCGCACCAAGAATCCCCAAACCGACATTTTGTAATAACCGCAGCTGTTTTAAATGTCCGGCGATCACCACCAATGCGCCAAGTAATAACCAAATAACCGAATAGCTATATAGCTCGGCGTCACTGGTTGCCTTATCAAGGTAAATAAAGCCGCCTTGCCAATATTGGCGGATCAAGGTGTTGATAGCTAATACCGCTAATAAACCAGACACACCGAGTGTAATTTGACTCAATTTAGCATTTAACGATTTAACTAAACTCGCTAACCATAACGCCAGCAGGCTCGGGACGAACCAGATTAAAAGCACCCAGTTAAATATTGGCGTTTCACCAACATAAAGACGCATTAATAACGGATTATCATCCAACGTTGTATTGATTAATAATAAGCCAGCTAACGCTGATAAAATCAAACCTGCAGTGCGGTATAACTTACCCAGCTGCCCTGCACTTTGCGCGCGATATAAATAAACGCAGCCTAAAGCAAGCAAGTTACAGCTGAGCAAAACTTGCTCATAAAAACTTAAAGAAAACAACTGAGGGTAGTGCCCTACCAGTTGATAACTGGTTTCGGTTGTCACAAATAACGCTAAACAATGCAGTGCTGCCCCCTCTAACCATATTTTTAGTTTTGAAGTATTAAAACATTTAGCCGCTGCAAAAAATAACCCAATACACAGCGGGTAAACAACTAAGCTCCAATGCAAACCAAAGATAGTTAGAGAATCATAGCTAGGCGTCCACGGCGATAAGGTAAGGCGTAAAAGTAATGCCGCCACAAGGGCTTTTATTGGCCAGTGTGGCATAGCCACACTGTATTTTTTTATTAATAAGCTCAGCAGTAATACTTGAACAGCCAGTGCAATGGTAAGGCCGCTATCGCTCAGTAGCATAGTAATTGCTAAAGTGATATTGGCGTTTGCTCCCACCCAATAACTAAAACGCTGCCATAAGGTTGTATTATTTTGCGTAAATTTAATTAACACCGCACTCATTAAACATAACAATACCGCCCAAAGTGGATAAGCGGTTGCTAAAGCCGTATTTGGGATCATCGCATACAAAGTGCCAACTAATGCAAACACACTTAATGAAGCAAGCAAATGAAAAGCTAATCGTTTTGAGTATTTATTACCAAAATAGAGTCCATAGCCACTTAACCCCAGAGCAAGTAATAAGCCTAGCCCATATTCGTTTTTAAAAATAAATAACGCATCATCAAAGGCATAAGTTTGTTTAGCACTGATCACTAGTAACAGCGCAATCACTAAAGAAACCCCTTGCCATGCATCCCAACGACTATTTTTTAACACTAAAAATAGTAACAAAGCGATGCTTAACAACGCCACGATTTGCCATTGTAAATTAAACAAACTCAATAGCATGGCAATCATTAAAGGCGCCATAAAGGCCAGTAATAATCCGTGATCTGGAAATAAGTTAACTAATCGTTTGAAGCTGTGCGGGCGCACTTCAAGGGTATTAAAGCCCAAACCTAAACGTGCAATAGCGATTAAGCCTAAAATACTTAGTAACGCATAAGCGCCTATTAACCACACTGTGTCGTAGTTAAATAGAGTGAGTCCAACCAAGTACCAGCCTATATGCCCTACCCATAGTAAATACCACAACCACACTCGCTGTACTTTATGTGCCACAACCGCTGCGGCAACACTCACAAGTGCAACATAAATAAGTAAAGAAAATAACTGACCACTGCCCGTATTTACCCAAATAGGAACACTGTATGCGCCTATAATGCCAATTACAGCAAGTAAAGGACCTAACTTAATCGCCATTGCACTGGCGCAAAGAGCAATCACTGCTAAGCCAATAAATGCCCACTCAGCACTTAGCATGGTAAAGCTGTTATAGGCCAAAAACATTAAGGCAAAGCAAGTCATAAAGCCGCCACTGGCAAGGGCTGCAGGAATGTAATTATTAAAGCCTTCAAAAACAATACGTTTATAATGTAAATAATACGCTGCTGCGATTAAGCCAATGCCAAATAATCCACCGGCACTGAGCCTCATTGCAGGTGAAAGTAGCCCCGCCTCTAAACTATATTTGGCTAAAAACACGCCACCTAAAGCCAAAGCAATAGCACCAATCCAGGTCATCCAGTTTTGTTCAAAGCCTGCACGTAATTGTTTAAAAAGCAGTTCAATACTCGATGGCTTTTTAATTGCTACTTTAGGTAGTGGCGTATGTTTAATGCTCGCAGGTTTATAAACAGAGGCAGGAATGTCTGCGCGGTTTAAAGATTTTGCGTTATCTGGTTGTGTGTTTACAGGGGATTCGCTAGGGACTGTATTTGGGTTTAACTCATACTGTGATAGCTTGAATTTTAATACTGCAATCTCTTGTTTTAAGCCGTTTAATTGCACTAAGGCAACTAAACCACATACGCCTCCTGCAACAATCGCAATAGATATAATGATTGCTAATCCGATTAACTCATCCATACAGTCCCTTTTTTATTTTACAAAACAAGTACCCAAAAAAATTACAAACAAAGCTTATACCATAAAATTACGATGTTTAAGCAACCTCAAGGCGATCACGGCCTGCTTTTTTAGCGCGGTATAATGCTTGATCAGCACGTTTCATTACATTATCAAAGGTCTGGTCGCTTGTACGATGTGCAATACCGATACTGACCGTTAAAGAACGCTGATTTTGTACTGTAATAGTACGAGCCGTCTCTAGAATAGTCTGCGAAAAGTTAAGTACTTCATCAAGCTCATAACTAGGCAGGTAAGCGGCAAACTCCTCACCACCTATACGAGCAAAAATATTTTCATCTTTAAAAAGACGGTTCACTTTATCAGCAAACTGTTTAAGCACCTTATCGCCCACATCGTGGCCATAATCGTCATTAATACGTTTAAAGTGGTCGAGATCTATAATTAAAACAGTGTAAGGATTATTAACAACCCCCTTCACATGCTGATAAAAGCAGCGACGGTTATACACTTTGGTTAAATCATCCATAATAAACTCTTGCGCTAACCGGTTGTGCATTCGCTGCATAAAGTGCATGGTTTTAAATAAACCATAAGCGGTAATTAGCATACCTAATGTGCGACATAAGTCTTCTACGTAATTGCTTATCCAAAAAGGCTGACGTATTACTTCATCAAGCACATCGGCAGTAGAGCCTACAATCCATAGCATTAAACCGATACTGACATATAAATACGCTTTTTTAGCTAACCGTGAACATTGCACTACAAAAAAAATAGCAAAAATCACCACTAAATTAATAAAGTCAGTGGTAAAGCCATAGAGGTTTTGGGTTATGTCTAATGGGGGAAAGTACATCAACGAAAAAATTGAGAAAGCGATAATAAACGCCAGCGTCATCAAAATTAACAGCTTATTTAATCTGGTAATTTTAACAAAATGGCTTAACTTTAAACTCACTTTTTCCGGGTTCATCATAGGCGATATTTACATTATTTTTATAATTACTATTAAAAACTATACCACAAATTATAAAACGGATTGATTTATATTAGTGTGCTAACAACCCAGCCAATAGCAACTAAAATAGTTAACCCAATCATGGTTTTAGTTTTATGTTTACTGATAAGTCGCTCAGCTTGATTGCCTGCATAATATACCACTAACGCTAATCCAAAATAGCGTATAGAGCGCGCAATCGCAGATGCCACTAAAAACAGTGCCAGCGAATACTTAGTTGCACCAGCGGCCAACATCGCAATTTGAAACGGAATAGGCACAATACCTAAGCTTAATACAAACCAAAAACCTTGTGCCTGCATTTTTTGCTTAACGTTTTCAAACTGTTCAGGACTAGAAAAGGTATTAATGATCCAATCGCCCACTACATCAAATAAATAATAACCCAACGCATAACCAAACAACGCCCCAATAACACAGCCGATTGTGGCCATAAGGGCAATTTGCCACAGTTTTTCACGCCTTGCCTGCATTAAGGGCACCAGTACTGCTTCAAGTGGAATGGGCACTATGGTGGATTCTAAAAATGAGGCAAACGTAATACCGCTGAGCATATTTTTAGACTCAATAAACTGACGTGTTTTTTGCTTGAGCTTTTTTTGTATAGCCATTAAACATCCTTTTAACTACTGAGATTAATATTTTTAGCGGGTACTGGCATCATCGCACAGTTAGGTTAATCTAACCTGAAAATATAACGCCTTATTATTTATAGATTTAACATTGGCAAAATAGTAATACTTCCCAGAGTACTTTATTATTGCTCAATGCCATTATACTTTTCTGACAATTATTAATTATGCAAACTGCGCGTTTTATTCCTTTTAGAAAGCAAGATATCATAGGCATGTGCAGCCAAGAGCTTGCCGATAGTGCACAACAAACCTCTTTCAAACAGTTTTGCGACGTGCTCGCCAGCCTGATTCATTATAATTACCACTCAACCCTTGAGTCACTAAAAAACAATTACGCACCGTTCGATCCTAATAGCGACACCCGCTCGTTAGCTCCTGTCTCGAAGGAGCAAAAAGCCCAGTGCCAACGCGATTTTGCTAAAGATTTTGCTAACGTATTAAATGCGGCTAATTTTGAAGTGATCACCAATGAAGACCTCCAAGATGCACTCAACGAAGAATCGCTTTTTAAGGTACGCCTAGAGGTAGAGTTTGACGACTTTGAAGAGGTGGTCTTTTATCGCAGAGGCGAATCGCAACTCACCGAAACCATAACCAGCTTTTGGGGCTTACGTAAAAAGCCACTGCATTTTACCAACTACGACCGCGTAGCGGTATTTATTCGCTTTAAAGATAAAGCCTATTTTGAATCAAAAAATAAACTACCTATGGGGTTTGAGCCAAGTTCTACCATAGTAAAACTATTTCAAAATGTGCCAAAAGCTGACTTAGAAATGCTGTTTCCGAATAGCGAAGTACGGATGCGCCCTATCGATAAAATTATTATTGGCTCGTCAGCTTTAGTGGGGGGTGCCGTAGTGCTTATAACAAAATTAGGTGCATCACTTGTTTTATTATTTGCCCTATTTGCATTTTGGGGAGGCTTTAGAGATTAAGCCGTAGAAATGACCCAACAGCATTTTATTACCTTTGCTATTGGCATGGGGGTATTTGGCAGCTTTATTTTTAAAGAGTGGAGTAAATTTAAAAACCGCAAAATTAAATTTATGAAAGCGCTGAGCGATAATCTCTACTTTAAGAACCTAGATAACAACGCCGGTGTATTCCACACTCTCATTGATGCTGCCGAAGAAGAAGACATTAAAGAAGCCCTGCTTGCTTATACGTTTTTACTAAAATCTAAAAATGGCTTAAGCGCACACGCGCTTGATGAGCAAATAGAGGCGTGGTTTAAAACTAAGTATCAATGCGAGCTAGATTTTGAAATTAGCGATGCCCTTGAAAAACTTGAACGTATGCATTTAGTAACCTGCACAAACACCCTATATAACGCGATAAATCTAGAGCACGCAAAAGCCATATTAGATGAACGCTGGGATAACCTGTTTCAATATAATTAAACTGCACGCTTTACTTAATAACAACGAAAAAGCAGCTGACACTTCAGCTGCTTTTTACGTTATTACCTAATTAGTAATTAGCTAGGGTCTGTTGATCTTTCAAGGTTGAATTTGCAGCAGTTTGTTTGGTATTTAGGCAAGGCGGAGCCTATGTGGTGTGGTTATTCCCCATAAATAGGCGATAACGTAGCATCAATGCCAAACAGGCGCTGCCCTAAGGGTTCTGCCTAGGGGCGATTTACTCTTTGTTGCTCGGTTTTTACTTAGCCCACTAGGTTACAAACCTCGCGCCGCGATTAAACAGCCCCTAGTTTGAACAAATTTTAATCCGCAAAGATCAACAGACCCTAAGCTGTTTGCGGCTTTTTAAATTTTGTATGCACTAACTTATAAAGTGCTGGCAAAATTAATAGCGTTAGTAAGGTAGATGACATAATACCGCCTACAACCACGGTTGCTAATGGCCTTTGCACCTCAGAGCCGGTACCGGTATTGAGCGCCATCGGTATAAAGCCTAAACTTGCCACAAGCGCGGTCATCAGCACGGGGCGTAATCGCTGTAATGCGCCGCTGTGTATTGCATGGTATAAACTTAACCCTTCGTTTCGTAACTGCTTAATAAACGACAACATCACTACACCGTTTAATACCGCAACACCACTTAGGGCAATAAACCCCACACCCGCTGAAATAGAAAGCGGCATATCGCGTAGCAATAACGCCAATACCCCACCGGTCAGTGCCAGAGGTACACCGCTGAATATAATGAGTGAATCACGCAGCGAGCCAAAAGCACTATAAAGTAAGCCAAAAATAAGCAATAAAGTCACAGGCACAACCAACGACAAACGTTTACTCGCCGATTGTAATTGCTCAAACGTACCGCCGTATTCAAGCCAGTAACCGCTAGGTAGGTTAAGTTGTGCGTTCATTTTCGCTTGGGCATCACTGACAAAGCTTGCTAAATCGCGCCCCGCTACATTGGCCGTTACTACCACATTACGCTTACCACTTTCGCGGTTTATTTGATTCGGCCCTTTTTCAATGCTGATTGTAGCCACTTCTCCAAGCGGTACAAATGCAAGCTCAGGGTTACTACTTTGAGGTAATGCAATAGGTAAACGCGCAAGCGCAGAGACATCATCAGACCAACGCTTATCTAAGCGTACTAGTAACGAAAAGCGCTTATCACCCTCATAAATGAGCCCTGTTTGCACCCCACCAACGGCAGCGGCAAGCGTTTGTTGAATGTCGTTTACAGTTAATCCTAATAACGCCATGTGGTCTCGCATTGGAGTAACAGAAAGTGTAGGCAGCCCCTGTATTTGTTCTAAACGAACATCAGTAGCACCGGTAATATTTCGCATTAAACCAGTGGCTTTTTCGCCAAACTGCTTAAGTATGGCTAAATCGTCACCATAAATACGCAGCGCTACATCGGCACGCACACCAGCAATTAACTCGTTAAAGCGCATTTCTATAGGCTGGGTAAATTCATAGTTATTACCCGGTACCTCATTCACGCGATGACGAATTTGCTGCACTAACGCGTCTTTACTCAGTGATGGGTTTGGCCATTGCTCGGACGGCTTTAACATTAAAAAGGTGTCGGCAACATTTGGCGGCATAGGATCGCTGGCTACATCCGCAGTACCAATCTTCGAAAATACGTTCGCAATTTCGGGTTGTGCTAATAAAGCCTGCTCCAACTGCTTTTGCATTTGCACCGATTGTTCAATACCGGTGCCAGTAATACGCAGCGCATGCATTGCAATATCACCTTCATCTAGCTGGGGTAAAAATTCGGCGCCCATATTTTTAACTTTAAAGCCAAGTACTAGTACTAAAACCGTGGCAATGCTCACCATCACCCACGGTAATTTAAGCGATAAGTTAAGCAGTGGCTTGTAGATTTTTTTAACACCACGCATTACTGCATTTTCGCTTTCATCTACTTTACCACGCACAAATACGGCAATTGCCGCCGGCACAAAGGTAACAGCAAAAATAAGTGCACCTATTAACGCAGCAATAACAGTAAACGCCATAGGCTGAAACATTTTGCCCTCAACACCACTGAGCGCAAATAGCGGTAAATACACCAACATAATAATTAAAATACCAAATACGGCGGGGCTAAACACTTCTTTGGTGGCTGAAGTGACAACCTTTAAACGCTCACTGAGTGTAAGTAAGCGCCCATGTTTATGTTGAGCCATCCCTAATTGACGAAGGCAGTTTTCAACCACAATCACCGCGCCATCTACAATTAATCCAAAATCGATTGCGCCTAAGCTCATTAAGTTACCCGAGACTCGATTGCCCACCATACCAGTAATAGCAAATAGCATACTCAGCGGAATAACCATCGCGGTAATAAGCGCACCAGTGATGTTCCCGAGCAATAACAGTAAAATGACGATAACTAATACCGCCCCTTCAAACAGATTTTTTTGAACTGTGGCAATGGTTTTATCAACCAGGTTGGTACGGTCATAGACAGGCTCAACGATAACCCCTGCAGGTAAGCTTTTTTGTACCTCTATCAACTTATCAGCCATGGCTTTGGCGACCACACGGCTGTTTTCACCTATTAGCATCATTGCCGTGCCTAGTACGGTTTCTTCGCCATTATAGGTAGCCGCGCCGGTTCTGAGCTCTTTTCCTAAATACACATTTGCCACGTCTTTAATTCGCACAGGAGCATCATCACGCTTGGCAATAACGGTGTTTGCTATATCGGCTAAGGTTTTTAATTGCCCAGGCGAGCGCACTAAATATTGGCCGTCAAAGCGCTCTATATAACCAGCGCCACGGTTGCTGTTATTAAGCTCAAGTGCACTAATAACATCCTTGATTGTTAGCTTATAAGCGATGAGCTTTTCTGGCATGGGCGCAACCTGGTATTGGCGCTCAAAGCCACCTTGGCTGTTTATTTCGGTTACGCCTTTTACTTTTAAAAGCTGCGGACGAATAACCCAGTCTTGCAAAGTACGTAAGTCTTCGGCGTTATACGCCGTACCATCACTTTTTAACGCATCGGGTTTTGCATGCACGCTATAGGTAAATATTTCACCTAAACCACTGGCAATAGGTCCAAGGTTTGGCTCAATATTATTAGGTAAATCGGCGCGAATACTTTGAATACGTTCACCAATTTGCTGACGCGCCCAATAAATATCGGTGCCTTCATCAAAAATAACAGTTACTTGAGAAAGCCCATAGCGAGAAAGCGAACGGGTGTAATCAAGCTTAGGAATACCCGCCATCACCGTTTCGACTAAGTAAGTGATACGCTGTTCGACTTCAAGCGGGGTAAAACCAGGCGCTTTAGTATTAATTTGCACTTGCACGTTGGTAATATCGGGGACAGCATCTACCGCTAAGTTTTGGATGTTATACACACCAAACCCAGCAAATAAAAATGTTAGCGCAAGCACCATCATGCGGCGTTTAACCGCAAAAGAAACAATCCAGTTAATCATGGTACCTCCTAGTGAGCGTGACTTGCGCCGCTTTTTAAAATATCGGCTTTGATCACATAGCTATTGGCAGTGACGTACTCGCTACCTGGGCTTAAACCCGCGATGACTTCAACCCACTCGCTATTTTTTGCGCCTAAAGTAACCGGGCGTACTTCAAACACATTATTTTTACGCACAAACACACTCGCCATGCCGTTAAACTCTTGTATAGCCTCAGGCTTTATACGCACGCGGGCATTGACTTTATCGATACTGACATCACTATTAACATGCATACCCGGACGCCAATGACCATCAGGGTTATTAAGCGCTATACGGGCACGTGCAATGTGCCCGCCGGTCATCATAGGCGCTATAAAAAACACCTTACCTTGGGCATTTAAATGATGGTGTAAATCGTACACCGTGGCGCTTTGACCAATGGCTAGGTTTTCAATATTTTCAGGAAAGGCTGAGAGCTCAACCCATACTTTATCAAGGTTCACGACTTGCATAAGCGCGCGAGTACTTGTCAGTTCGCCACGCTTTAAGTACTGCTCGGTTACTACACCACTAATGGGGCTTTTAATACTGTAGTTTTGCAAAGTTTCACGGTTGGTGACACTGGCCAGTACCTCACCTTTTTTAACGTTTTGACCAATGCTGACAAAAATATCGCTGATCAATCCGGTATATGGCGCCATCACTTCTACTGTGCCGTGCTGCGTCGGTGCAATAACACCAAAAAGCGTGTCATAAATATCAACTTCGCCACTTTGTGCTATCTGCGTTTTAATACCCGCACTTTTAATCGCTCGCTCACTAAGCATAGTGCGACCTTCGTGTTGGGTGTACTCAAAAATAACGCGTTCACCTTTATAATTGGCAGTAATAAAAAGCGCAAACGAATGTGGCTCATTTATGGGTTGCGTGCTAACAAGGTACTCATTCTCACGCGTAAATTGTATTTTTTGCGGCGCTTCTACTAATCGTTTTAAGTTCATTTCGATGCTTAAATCGTTTATATCTACCGGCTGATTTTGCTCATAACCATATACGCGCAGCTCAACTTTACCTGCAAACTCTTGCAGCTTTAACTCAAGGGTTAGCTTTGCGTTGGTTAATAAAAAGCCGCCATGGGCGCCTTGTTTTTGGGGTTGCTGCGTTTGCCCATGCTCTGCTGAGGCAAATGCATGTGTGCTTATAAGGCTCGTTGTAAACGAAAGTGATACTAATAATGCGATAAAAGTGTTGTTCATGATTGAAAAGTCTCAATTAAAGATTGGCCAGTTAAACGCTCAAGGGTAAGGTGCGTTTGATATAGCGCTGCATAGGTATTGATAAGTGCGCGTTTAGAGTCAAATAGAGCTTGTTGGGCATCGAGCAATTGCAACACCGAAATTTGTCCCCGTTGATAGCTTTTTAAACTTTGCTCAATGAGTGTTTGGGCTTGTGGAATAACCTGCCCTGATAACAACTGCGCCTGTAACGTTTTGCCTTGGTAATAGGCGTACAAGGTACGAACTTGTTGGCGTAACTGAACCCGTAATTGCCCTTGCTGCTTGCTTAGCAATGCCAACTGACTGTTAGCCGCTTCAATGTTACCGCTATTTGAGTTACTCAATTGCAACGGCATAGAAAAAGAAAACAGCAACGAACTGGTATCGCTTTGCTGATTGTAGCGCAGGCCAGCGCCTACATTAATATCGCTTTGCCCGTTAGCTTTTTGCAGCGTTAAGTTGGCCGCTTGCTGTAAGTATTGTTGCTGTAATACCGCAAACTCAGGCGCTTGGTTAACCGCATTGAGTAACGCTTGCTCAGATTTAAGCGGTATTAAGGTAGTCATATTCCCCGCTAAATTAGTGTAGCCATGTTGCTCATTCCACAGCTCATTGAGCGATAAGCGCGCTCGCTCAAATTCGCTATTTAGCTTAGCTTTCTCAAGCTCAACTTGGCTTAGCGCATAACGCATACGGGTTACATCGGCTTGCGATACAGCGCCAGCGTTAGCCCGTTGCTTTATTGCTTTGAGAGCTTGGCTCACCACGTGTTGTCGTTCGCTGTTAAGCGTAAGTAAGGTTTGAAATTTAAGCGCCTCGTAATATCGCTCACCAGTGGTTGCTAATAAAGCTAACCGAGTATTTTGATATTGTATTGCTTGGGCTTTAATGTTCGCCGTTGCGTAATTTATGCGGCTTTGGCGTTTATCTCCAAGCTCTATAAGCTGGCTAAATGCCAAGGTTATTTCAGCCCCTTGCACACCACGCGCATCGTTTGTTCCTAAGAGGTTTTCGGCTTCTACATTTATTACAGGGTTAGGCGAAAGCGCCGCTTGAGATTTAAGCGCGCTGAGTATTTTTTGATGATAAGGATAGCGTTTTAATAGCGGATTTTGTTGCTCGGTATTTATCAACGCTTGTTTTAGAGTTAGTGTTTTAACATTTGCAAACGCACTAAAAGCAGGTAGCGCGCACAGCATCACCACCAGCATAATTGGTTTTTTATTCATATAGCTTGTCCGTTTTTTAATAAACAGAGTTCACTTGCAAACCATTCACAACCTACGCTAAAAACAGCGACAGTGTAAAATAGTTAGCAATTTAAACATGCCTATAAAAGCCCATAGAACGCTTACGCGCAGGCAGCTAAAAGCACAATAATTAATTGAAATTAAATTAAAAACTAGCTAAATGAATTCGGTGGGGGTACATCAGGTGGATAATTTAAACCATGGTAATACACAAGTACTGAGGGTTTACTTTGTTGAGGAATAATAGCGTGACTAAGTGTGCTGTAATAGCCACAGTGACAATGTTGGTGTGCATGAATCTCAACCGGTGGCTGATTATCGCTTTGTCCTTGATCATTATCAGCGGTTATAGTGTTTTGTGATAATGCGTTACTTACATGCTCAACGTCTTCTTGTAAATGGTATGCAGCGCCATCACAACTTATAAAGCTGTGCACAAGCACGAGTAACATGACCATTAACAAACGATTTGAACGCATAATTTAGCTATCTTCTCAGCCTAAAATTGACTTAAATAAACCTAACCAATTGAAGCCACATAGTATATTAGCGGCAAACGACAATAAAGGGCTTTTTATCAATTAATGGCGCCAATTGCGTTTACTGAGGTTAACTATAAAACAAAAAACCACCGGCTTTAATAGCCAGTGGTTTTTTAAAATTAACGCTTAAGCAACCGCGTGTTCTAAAATTTCACGGCTTTCTTTTAGCGTAATCGCTTGGTTTTCACCAAGGGCAACCATGCCATGTGCTTCTAGTTTGCCAATAATATTATCAATGGCAGCCGCTTTATCATCACCATGTTCAGTTAGCTGTGTTGCAACCTCAAGGCTGTGGTAAAACGCTTCAATCGCTTGAATTGTTTGCTCCGCTAAATCGTCTGTTTGCTCAAGGCCAAATACGTTTTTACCCATTTGCTCTAGTTTCGCTTTTTTAACTGCAAATTGATTGCGCAGTAAAGAAGGCTGAACAATAGCAAGCGAACGCGCATGGTCAACACCATAGGCAGCAGTAAGCTCATGACCAATCATGTGGGTTGCCCAATCTTGCGATACGCCAGAACCAATTAAGCCATTAAGTGCTTGGTTAGCTGCCCACATAAGGTTTGCACGCCATGCATCGTCTTGGTTTTCAAAGTTATCGCCCAGTGTTTTGAGCGTTTTTAACAGTGCCTCTGCGTATCCCTCTTGTACCAATGCGCCTTCAGGGAACGTAAGGTATTGCTCACAAGTATGCACCCACGCATCAACTAAGCCATTTACAAGCTGGCGCTGTGGTAATGTTTTCATTACATCAGGATCCATAATCGCAAATTTAGGCAGTACCTCTGGTGAAGCAAACGGCAATTTTTGCTTAGTCGCTTCTTTGCTTACCACTGAGTTTTGATTAGATTCAGAACCTGTAGCTGGTAGCGTTAATACGGCACCAATTGGTAATGCGCTAGTAATTGTATGCTTACCAGTAGGAATGTCCCAACCTTCGCCGTCGTATACTGCAGAAGCCGCAATGTATTTAACGCCGTCTATTACAGAGCCGCCGCCGACACCTAATACAAAGTCGATATCTTGTTCTTTACAAATTTTAACCGCTTGGTCAAGTACTTCAATTGTTGGGTTAGCACCCACGCCCGAGAATTCTACCCAATCAAAACCTTCAAGTGCAGCAGCAACTTGGTCATACACGCCGTTCTTTTTAATTGAGCCGCCGCCATAAACAACTAATACTTTTTGATCTTTTGCGATCAAGTCGCTAAGTGCGGCAATTTGCTGTTGGCCAAATTGGATGAGAGTGGGATTTACGTAGCTAAATTTCATTATTTTGCTCCTAGGTGACGGTTAATTTCATAATGCTTTACTTAGTCACATATCAAGTAAAGCTTTGATGGATGCATATTAGTAGCAAAGTTAATATATAAAAAGCCCAATAACTGCCTAAAGCTTGCCTAAAACTACCAGCACTGTTATTTTACGCCAAAATATTTTAATTACAGATACTTTTATGCCCATCATAGCCAAAATGTTGCAACAATACGCCGAGCACAATAATTTACTAAGCTTTGAGGGCACCATGGAAACAATTATTTCTGGGGTGTATTTTCATCGCGCTACCAAAAGTTCACCGCGCCAGCCGCTTATTTATAATTCAGGCATAATCGTGGTTGGCCAAGGCCATAAAATAATTCATTTCCCAGAACATCAAATAAAATACGGCGAAGGTGATTACTTGGTACTAGGTGTACCGGTCCCTTTAGAGTGTGAAGCGTTTACCGATAATGACTTACCGGTTATGGGCATAGCTATAGATATAAACCCTGTCATGTTGCACAAACTGGTTAATCAGATGATGCAGCACCAGCCTTTATCTGTCTCCAGCGCGAACATTGGCGCAGTACAATCAGCAAAGCTAGACTGCGCAATGGAGCAGGTGACATGTAGGTTACTAACGGTTTTGAATAATCCACTTGAGGCTGAGGTATTCGGCGAAGATATAGTAAAAGAGCTAGTGTATCGTGTCCTTTGCGGCCCCCAAGGGAATACTTTAATAGGCCTAGCTATGCATGATGGCCATTATGCGCGTATAGCTCGTACACTAGCAACGATGCATCAGGACTATGCAAACCCTATTACTGTTGAAGATTTAGCAGAAGAGGTAAATATGAGCGTATCCTCTTTTCATCGCGCATTTAGACAGGTAACGTTTGAATCTCCCTTACAATACTTAAAAAAAGTACGTTTAGCTAAAGCAAAAGAGTTAATTACCACAGCGGGCAGCAAAGCAAATGAAGCTGCTTTTAAGGTAGGTTACACCAGTGCATCACAGTTTAGCCGTGAGTTTAAACGCCACTTTAATAAAACTCCGAGTGAAATACAGTTATAAAAATAAGATTTACCCATTCATGCGCTATATCAAACTTTATTATTAATTTTTACTAGCAAAGATAACACGCTTTGTTAATATAGGGTAACTGCCATTTTTATAACCCTACTATGCTCAATAACACCGTAACAATAAGGAAGCACTTACATACAACCACCTCCTTATGTGTTAAATTTTGCGGTGCTTTATTTTTTATTTTTCTTATCTGCAATACAGCTATTGCAAAAGATAGCTGCAATTTAAAATCTATCACAAACAGTGTATCCATTCCCTTATCGCAAGGTATTGCTGCAGACATAAAACTAGAAAAAGGCATTAACCAATTTGAGTTGGTATGTACGCTAAACCAAAGCGGTGTTTTTACGTTTACTCGCCCTGCACTTGAACGTTTTTCGTGGCAACAAAATAACCAATTAAAAGCCCCTTTAAAAACAAATCAAATGGCTATTTTAATGGAACAAGGCAGCTTTAATGCAAAGCTAACTTTAACCACTACTGCCAGCTATAACCCCCGGTTTACTTGGCTAGACTCACAGCAATTTATTGAAAAGGTGCAATTGTACAATTTAATATTTGGGGTGTTTTATGGATTATGCGCAACGCTTATTTTTTATGCTTTAATAATAGGTTATGGCATTAAAGACGCTATTTTTAAACTGTATGGCATCTATCTTTTTTGTATCGCTAGCTTTATTTTTTTACAAGAAGGCCAGCCCTATTTATTTACCAATGGCTACTTTTCTGCATATATCAGCCACCTTTATACATTAAGCATTGGTTTAACTATAGTCAGTGCTACTTGGTTTATGAGCGCACTATTAGAGCTACCTGAGTATTGGCGCAAATTAAGTTATGCATTAAAAATTACCGCGTTATGTGTACTGACTTTGTGCTTACAAAAAATAGCTTTAGATTTACCCGCTATTACTAATATCACCACAATCGTTACTGGCTATTTGTCACTACTGATTGTGATGACCATTTTTATACTCTCAGCTGTGCAAGCTAAACAAGGCGTTAACGAAGCCAGCTTGGTATTTATTGCCTTAAGCTGTGTATTTATCAGCATGATATTTAGAGTGTTACTAACCGAATACAGTCCTTTTATATAGCGTTATGGGTTTGTGATTGCTTTTACGATTGAATCTCTGCTTCTTGCTATTGCAGTTGGTAGGCGAATTCAACGACTCAGTTATGCTAAAAAACGGGCTGAACAGCACGCTAATTACGATCATCTTTGTCATATTTATAACCGCCGAGGCTGGAGTTTAAAAGCTAATGAGTTATTAAAAAAACATGCTCAACGTGGGGGCGTGTTGTGTTTTTTATATATCGATTTAGACCGATTTAAAGCAATAAATGATACCTACGGCCATGATGTTGGCGATAAAGTACTCTGTACGGTGGCAGAGTCAATTAGTCAGCATATGCGCAGTGAAGACGCAGTTGGCCGCTTAGGCGGAGATGAGTTTGTGGCTATCGCATTATTTACCAGCAAAGATAAAATTAACCAGCGAGTTGCGACCCTTGAACAAAAATTAAATGCGCTTAGCTTAGAACACCAAGGCAACACCATCGCTATTTACGCAAGCGTAGGGCAAATAAACTATAGCGAAGCGCCTAAAAATTTAGATGAGGTTTTAAAAGCCGGTGATGAAGCAATGTATCAAAAAAAGTCATTACGAAAAGCGCAGGCTAAGCAAACCTACACAAGAGAAAACGCCTAAAGTAATCGTTTAGGCGCATAATCATTACTCGCCTTTTTTGAATAAGACTTCTGGGTTTACCATAGTTTTCATTTCTAAAACGTTACCATTTGGATCTTCAATAAAAAACGTTTCTTGCTCAAATTCATCACCTACAAAACGGCGGTAAGGCTTATCTAAATATTCAAGGCCAGCAGCCGCAATCCGAGTTTTTAACGCCTGAAATTCATCTTCAGATAAGTGAATACCAAAATGCGGTACAGCTACTGCGCCCATATCAACATCATGACGCACTGTTGGTAAGCGCTCTGTGCTTTGATGAAGCGTTAACTCGTTACCCCAAAAATCAATGTCTACCCATCGCCCAGCTTCACTATTACCCGTTTTACAACCAAGCACGTCACAATAAAACGCTTTCGCTTTTTCAAGATCACCAGCTGGAATAGCCAAATGCAAACAGTTAGACATAAATTACCTTAGGTTATAACTTTTAATATATGAAATATGCTGCATTATACATAATTTGTAATTTATAGAACATTAATGGCATTATTTTTAGTCATTCATTGCGTACATTTAATTTAAAGCCACGGTTATTTGCTCTTTTGGAAGTCATATATCGCTTTTAGTCTTAAATCGTCGATTTTAACTATTAAAGCTAAAACTGAACCTTTATGATGTGCGCCTTATGACTAAATTCATACTTTTAAAATTCATCACCTTTTTTATCGGCTGCTTGTCGTGCTTTATAATGCATACCACATTGGCATTACCTATTGTTGTGTCTGCTGCTTTAACAGGCCTTATCGGCTCATTTATTCCATTTCCTGCACGTTATCAAAACCACCCTTATGCCTCCATTTATGCAGGTAGTTTTGCCGGTATGTGTTCCACCAGCTTAATTAGCAACTATTGGGAAATCGCTATTATTTCTGCCATTGGCGCTGTTTTATATACACTGACACTTAATGTATTTGCAGGATTTGGCGGACGATTAGGCAGTATTGCATTTGCCAGTGTAGCCCTGTTTGTTTTAGCTAAAGGATTGCTGATATGACTATTGCATACCCAGTATTAGCCTTGGCTGGTGCTTTTTTTACCTTTTATTTAGCAAAGCATAACCGCTTTGATGCTATAAGAGCCTCCGCTGCACTCTCAATTATTGCCTATCTGATTTTTGCACAGCTGAGCCTCAACGCAGAACTCTATAGTATCGTTTTTTTTGGCGGCACCTTTATTGGCATGAGCGCCCCTCACCGCTTTGGTGTTTATACGCTTGCCAGTTCAGCAATTATATTTTCATTGTTTTTTGCCTATTTGGTCCCCATTCTTGATGGCTTTGGTGGCGCTTTGGGAATTAGTGCATTTTTATCAGTGTGTATTTGCCACCTTTTTATTTTACTGGGTGCGCCTCGCAGTAAAAAAACTAAAATTTAAGACTTACTTGAATAAAAGTACAATTAAATCTTACACCTATTAAATCGTACAAAAATAACGCTCCTTTTTTTGATCAATACAGAGCTTGGCTACGTAGAGTTCACAAAGCTGTAACACTGTAACATTCAATTAAAGGAAAAATTATGAATAAAGTATTTAAGCTCGGTGCTATCATACTTCCCTTGTTACTCATTCAAGGTTGTAGTAGCGACGATGATAACAACGCCCCTGTCACTGTAGATCCACAACCAGCCGTTTCTGTTTTTGATGCCGCTCAAGGTTCTGGAGAATTCACCACCCTTGTTGCAGCTTTAGAAGCAACAGGTCTAGATGAAACACTAGACGATTTAACTAACAGCTATACCGTTTTTGCTCCTACTGATGATGCATTTGCGTTATTAGGTGAAGAAACTATCAATAATTTATTAGCTGATCCTGATACTTTAAGCTCAATTTTAACTTACCATGTGATCTCTGGCAGAGTAGATGCGCAAGCAGCAATTGGTTTGGCTGGGTCAACCGTTGAAACGGTAAACGGACAAAGTATTGCACTGTCTTTAAATGGTGAAAGCTTATTAGTTAATACCAGCACGGTAACAATGACCGACATTAAAACCGACAACGGTATTATTCATGTTATTGACGCAGTACTCACACCCAAAACAGTGTCAGAAACACCGCCAACCAACAATATTGTTGAAACAGCTCAACAAGCAGGCGACTTTAGTACTTTGCTTGCCGCACTTGACGCTGCAGGCTTAACATCGGCACTGGCGGATACGTCGAAAGAGTTCACCGTTTTTGCGCCTACCGACGCTGCATTTGAAGCAATTGGTAGTGGTTTTTTAAATACACTGCTGGCAAACCCAACCGTTTTAGCGGATGTTTTAAAGCAGCATGTACTTGTTGGGTCAGTTGATTCAGTCACTGCAATGTCTTTAAACGGCCAATCTGCTGAAACGCTATTAGGCAATACACTTCCAATCGCGATAAACGCAGATACAAATATGTTGTCGTTTGGCGGTGCAAACATCATTGTTAAAGATATTATGACTTCTAACGGTGTTATCCATGTAATCGATTCGGTTATTATTTCTGATGTAACCTTACCGCAAAGCGCAGGAACAATTGCTGATATAGCCAGTGCAAATGGTAACTTTACTACACTTCTTGCTGCGCTAACGGCAACAGGCTTAGATACGTTAGTTGCTGATCCAGATAACACTTTTAGTGTATTTGCTCCTACGGATGATGCATTTGCAGCGCTCGGTCAGGATACAATTAATGCGCTGTTAGCTGATACAGATACACTTCGTGATATCTTGCTTTACCATGTATTCCCTGACGCCACTGTTTTATCTGATGACGCTGTAGCCATTGCTAATAGCAATAGTAACAAAGTAGAAATGGCCAATGGCGACATGGCTGCTATTTCTTATGTGAATAGCTCGCTATTTATAAATGATTCGGCAATCACAGAGGCAAATGTAACCGCTAGCAACGGCGTTATTCATGTATTAAATAAAGTGATTATGCCACCGGCTGAAGTCGGCACTCCGACTAAAACTATTGCAACAGTTGCCACAGAAACGCCTGCATTATCTACATTAGTAACTGCACTGCAAGCAGCAGGGTTAGTTGATACGTTTAACGATACCACTCAATCATTTACTGTATTTGCACCAACAAATGCGGCATTTAGTAAAATCCCTTCCGCTGATTTAGATGCCTTATTGGCTGACACCGCTGCACTAACAGGTGTTTTGACTCAACATGTATTAGGCGCTCAAGTTGGAAGTACCGATGCATTTGCAGCCAATGGTAAAATGGTCACTACACTTGCTGATAATATGCTAAGCGTAAACGTGGTAGATTTTACCAGTACTGAAAATACAGCAACAGACAGCGTAGCTTATGATGCAACAAATAATCGTTTAGTAACGGGTATGGCCGATGCAATGCCTGGTAAAACCGTGTATGTATTTGATAACGACTTAGGTGAGGCAATGAGCGTATGTGAAGCAGCTTGTGCAACAACTTGGCCACCCGTGTTAGGCACTGCGGCATCGATTGAAAATATTCCGGGTTTATCATTGATTGCTCGCTCAGATGACAGCATGCAAGTCGCTTACCTTGGCCGCCCTTTATATACCTTCTCAGGTGATACGGCAGTTGGTCAGAATAATGGTCAAGCTGTGAACGATATTTGGTGGCAAGTAAGCTTACCGGCTACATCACTACAAGTAGCTGGCAGCAATGTAACAACCACTGATATTTACACTAGTAATGGCGTTGTACACTTAATTGATACAGTGATCACAACGGCCAAATAACTAAATTTTACTGTGAGATAAGCCAGGAGTGATGCTATTTGCTCCTGGCTTTTTTTATATAAAAATAGGCTTACTTATTACTACTTTGAGAGCTTGTTGGGTAGCCAAACAACACGTTTAACTTGGCTTTTAACCCTTTAGCTTGGTAAGTACTTTTAAATAAATACTGCCACTGATGAAAGGTGATTTTGATTGGGTTATTACTGTTTAATTGACCAATAATGCCGTATTTACAGGGCTTGTTTTCATCCTCTTCTACATAAGTGCCAAATAATTTATCCCAAATAATTAAAACGCCAGCGAAGTTTTTATCTAAGTAGCCATTATTTATAGCGTGGTGCACCCGATGATGCGATGGGGTATTAAATAATGCTTCAAACCAACCGAGCTTTTTTACCACTTGCGTGTGTACAAAAAATTGATAAGCCAAATTAAGTGCCACCACCGCAAAAACAATCACAGGCTCAAAGCCTATTAATATCATCGGCAACCAAAATAGCCACATTCCCGCCAGCGGATACATTAAACTTTGCCTAAATGCCGTGGTAAAGTTCATTTTAGTAGAACTATGATGCACTACATGAGCGGCCCATAACCAATGAATATGGTGTGATGCACGATGAAACCAATAGTATAAAAAGTCTTGCAGTAAAAAAGCGCCTAATACAGTAAATAGCGTCAATTCAATATCAAATAGCCGAAACTGATACAACCAATAAAAAAACGGCATTAATAATAATAACGCAATGGCATCAGCGCCTTGATGTAATAAAGCAAGTAACGCGTTGGCTAAGCTGTCTTTTATATCGTAGTAACGTCTAAATTTTATAAACTCAACCCCTACAAACAGCAAAAAAATAGGGCTCAGTGCCAATAAAATAATTTCAATGCTCATGACGTTTCTCCTGAAAATAGCTGGCTATTTTTTTAAGTGCTTGGCTAACATCTTTTTTTATAAAAAAAGCCAGTATAAAGTCGGGTAACCACAAAGGCGCAATACAACGAATATGGTAGCTGATCTCGGTGAGTGATGGCTGAGTCTTATTGGCTTTTAAGTAAATATCACCACGGTGCTGTGCAACGGGTTTATCCCCTAAAATGCGGTAACAAATGTGGCTATTATCGGCCGTTATTATTTGCTCTTTAAATGTTGTACCTTGCATTTTTATTTGTCTAATGGAGCCTTTTCCACCACTTATTTCACCCGAGTCTTGCGGTGTTAACACTTCAAACTGCGCATTAAAAAAGCGCCCCAAATCAGCATGCGCTAATAATAAGGTGCGTAATTGTTCAGGCGTTGCTGCCACACTATGTTTAACGTTTATCTCAATCATTGTGTGCCCCATATTATTTTTATAGATCTCTAGCATATAAAAATATTGCATGGCAAACTTGCGATTAGATGACTATTTTTTAGCTTTAGGCGACAAATGAAAACCTTAGCCGATCATTACTTTTCTAGCTGTTTGGATTATCTTCAAAGCACAGGATTAGATAGCCAAGAGATACTAACTGCCATTGAATTTGATGAATATACAAATAAGCAAACACAACAATTAGCGCCTCGTATTAGCTTAAAAAGCTATAATGCGCTGCTTAGTTATGCACAGCAAACGCTAAATGACTCCTTATTCGGGTTTGAATTAGGAAAACAAATACGTACCGCTGATTTTGGTGTACTTGGGTATTTAATTGAATCGAGTACTAATCTAGCCAGTGCCATTACTGCATTACTGAGCTACGACAGTTTAGTGGCTAACATAGGGCGTGCTGAGTTTGAACAGCAACAAACACTTTGCAAGGTAACCTGGTTAGCAGACCCACAGTGCAGTCCACAAGCCGTATTAAGAAATATGACCGCGTGGGTAAGTGTTATACGCCAACTGCTTAATCCTCAGCTTTCGCCTAGTTGCGTTTATTTTACAGCACATTTTTCAGACAGTGAGTTACAACAATTAGCGCAATGGTTTAATTGCCCAGTAAAAGCTGGCGCTAACTTTAATCAAGTAGAGTTTCCAAGTAGTTACTTAACCCTTCCTTTTAAAACCGATAACTCCCAGATTAACGCTGTGCTAAAGCAAATGTCAGAGCAACAGCTATCCCAGTTTAAAAGTCAGCAATTATTAACAGAAAAAATTAATCATATTTTAATGGCTAAATATGATTTGCAGGACTGTTCACTGATCAGAACGGCTAGTGCTTTAAATATGACCCCGCGCACAGTGCAACGTCATCTAAAGCAAGAAAACACCAATTTTGCCGCTCTTCTTGAGCGAGAGCAAAAACGCCGTTTGTTAACATATATTCCTCATTATTCGCTAAGCAGTATTGCAACTATGTTGGGGTTTAATGATCAAAGCTCTTTTAATCGCGCCTTTAAGCGCTGGTATCAATGCTCACCTCGTCAATTTATAAAAAACAATAATTAAACAATTTGATTACCTAAAACACACATTTAACGTGTACCTTTTTATTGATTTTATTTACACTAGCCTCATGTATTGCTTTAAAGACAATTATTTATGCGTTTGCGTATGATGTTAACTGTTTTTGTATTGGTTTTTTATAGTGCGGTCTGTCACGCAAACCCGGTTACCTTCATCGCTGAAGATTTGCCCCCCTATCATTTTAAAAACCCTCAAGGTGAAGCGCAGGGTGCCTTAGTAGATATCGCTAAAGCAGTATTAAAAGGCACGGCTTTAACAGCAACGTTTGAAATAATGCCGATGGCGCGTATGTTTCAACAACAACAAGCCAATCCTAATGCCATCATGCTGTCACTGTTAAAAACGCCAAACAGAAACAGCCAGTTTAAGTGGCTGGGAAAAGTGTATTTTGCAGATGCATACCTAGTAAGTTTACGCAGTCATAACGATGAAGTGATTCACTTAAACTTTGCCAAAGAATACAAAGTGGCCACTATTCGCGGTTATTCTGCACAAGCTTATTTAGAAGCTCAAGGCTTTACTGAAAGTGAGAATCTAGTCTTAGTCAGTTACTACCAGCAGCTATGGAGAATGCTGTATAAAAATCGTATCGACTTTGTGGTGACTAACACCCTCACCCTTGAAAACGAGTTAAAGCGAGCAGGGCTCGACCCAAACTTAATTACTAAGCGTATACATTTAGATGAGCTACCTTCTTCTCTTCACTTTGCAGCAAGTAAGCAGCTTAACCCGCAAACAGCAAAAATTATTACTGATAGATTAAACGCGATAAAAGAAAGCGGTGAATACCAACAAATTTTAAATAAATGGCAGCTCCCTATTCCAACGCGCCTTTAGTATTGAGTAGGTAAAACGCCTTGCGTTAAGTAATTTTTTAATGAAGTAAATAAAGGTGAAGGTAAGTTATTAATATCACACCAACGCCACTGTAAACATTTGTTAGGCTCTTTATTCACAGGCTCGCCACCTTCATACTTTGCCTGCACATATAAAGTAATATAGTGCTTGTTCTCGGCGCTAAAAATATCGTTGGTAAAATCGAGTTTACGAATATTAGTAACATTAAGCCCTGTCTCTTCTGCGACTTCGCGCACTGCACATTGCTCAACCGTTTCACCAAATTCTAAATGCCCCCCAGGGGTTGCCCACGTATTTGCACCATGCGCACCTAACCGTTCACCGAGTAAAATTTTATTATCATGCATTACTATCACTGCAACGCCTACTCTGACAACTTGACTCATTATTACCACATTAAATAGTTCATCATTTTTATATGTTACCTCATTTAAATCATCAAACTAGTCGTTAGTTCTTTATAAACCATAGCGTTAGCTAAAAACCAAACAATCCGTTTATTATTTAACCGACCATAGTCGAATATCACTCCTGATAAAAAGCGCTTAGTTTTAAATAAAGTTATATTAAATTTTGCTCAGGAGCCTTTATGTCAGGTGAATACAAACAACACTACAACGAGTTTAAACAAAACCCGGCAGCGTTTTGGTTATCGCAAAGTAAACGCCTCCCTTGGTACCAGGCTCCCGAAACAGCTTACACACAAGATGAAAACGGTTTATATCACTGGTATGCCGACGGCCAACTTAATAGCTGCTTTTTAGCGGTAGATCAGCATGTTATTGCAGGCCATGGTGATGAAACAGCGTTAATTTATGACTCACCCGTAACCAATACCGCGCGCAGCTACAGCTACTTTGAACTGCAACAAGAAGTCGCTAAATTCGCAGGAGTAATGCAGTCTTTAGGCGTAACAAAAGGCGACCGCGTGGTTATTTATATGCCCATGATCCCCGAGGCCGTAATTGGTATGTTAGCCTGCGCCCGCATCGGCGCTATTCATTCAGTTGTTTTTGGCGGGTTTGCAGCACATGAATTAGCGGTACGTATTGATGACGCCAAGCCTAAGTTAGTACTCAGTGCCTCTTGCGGTGTGGAAGTGAATACCGTAATTGAATACAAAGAGTTACTTGATAACGCCCTCGAATCAGCCTCTTATAAAGTAGAACATTGTATTATTTATCAGCGTGAACAAGTAACTGCACCACTTATGCCTGAGCGTGATATTGACTGGGCTGTTGCAATGCAAACAGCTACTGGCGTTGATCCCGTTCCGGTAAGTGGCGATCACCCGCTTTATATTTTATACACGTCAGGCACAACGGGTACTCCCAAGGGGGTTGTTCGTGAAAATGGCGGCCATGCCGTGGCCATGCATTACAGCATGGAAACCGTATACGGAATGAAACCTGGTGACGTGTTTTGGGCCGCTTCGGATATTGGTTGGGTTGTAGGCCATTCGTACATAGTGTATGCCCCACTTATGTACCGCTGCGCCACTATTTTATTTGAAGGTAAACCGGTTAGAACCCCAGATGCCAGTGCATTTTGGCGAGTGGTTGAACAGTATAAAGTAACGGCTTTATTTAGCGCACCGACAGCCTTTAGAGCGATAAAAAAAGAAGACCCCAATGCCGATGGGTTTAAACAATACGATACTTCAAGTCTGAAACGCTTGTTTTTAGCAGGCGAGCGCTTAGATCCTCCCACCTACGATTGGCTCAAAGAAAAAACAGGCCTACCTGTGCTTGATCATTGGTGGCAAACAGAAACTGGTTGGGCGATAGCCTGTAATCCTGTCGGCATTGAGCATCTACCTACAAAAGCAGGCAGTTCAACGGTTGCGACTCCTGGGTTTGACGTACGTATTTTAGATATGAATGGTGACGAATGCGCCCCCAATGAACAAGGTGCAGTCGTTATTAAACTGCCTTTACCGCCAGGATGTTTACCCACTATTTGGCAAAATACCGAACGCTTTAAAGCCGGTTATTTAAGTGAATATGAAGGCTATTATCTTTCTGGCGACGGCGGTTATATTGATGATGATGGCTACCTATTTATTATGGGCCGCACCGATGATGTGATTAATGTCGCGGGACATCGTTTATCAACCGGTGAAATGGAGGAAATTGTAGCCGCTCATCCCGCGGTTGCTGAGTGTGCCGTATTTGGTGTTAATGATGCGCTCAAGGGTCAAAACCCCATGGCCATGGTAGTGTTAAAAAATGATTTTCATGGCTCGCATAAAGAAGTAGAGCAGCAATTGGTGCAAACCGTGCGTAATCAAATCGGCGCTATTGCGTGTCTTAAAAATATTATGTGTGTAGAGCGCTTACCAAAAACACGCTCAGGTAAAATTTTACGCAAAAACTTACGTCAACTTATTGATGGTGAAGAACTACAAATTCCATCAACCATTGACGATCCGAGTATTTTTGAGGAGTTAACTCTGCAACTTGCTGAAAATAAAATATAAATATTATTTTTAAAAAGTCTATTTAAGCGCGGCTTAAATAGACTTTTCTCGCCCCATCTGCTTAACTAGATTTCATTAAATAGATGAAACTCACGCAAATAAATCTCTTGGGAATATAAATGACTGAAATACGATCGCAGCTGCGAGAATTTTTACTGCAATGGTTTAGTCTTTATTTTCCTGGGAGTGCGCATTTATGGTACAACATATTAGTACTGTGCTGGGTTGGCTTATTTGCGCTCATATTGCACCTCATCTTAAGGTCAGTTTCAAAACGACTACTTAAAGGCCGCTTTAGTGATAAAGTTGTTCAAACCGATACCCACACGCCTGCCGACTTAGCGCTTAAATTAACACGTAATATTTCCTTTGTTTTACAAGGTGCTGTGGTTGTTATACAAGCTAGGCTCTGGGTTCCAGAAGGAACGGCTTTTTTACATATCATTGAGATGTTTACTGATCAGTGGATCATTTTATTTGCACTGCTCTCGCTGTTTTCTATGCTCAATATTTTTCAAGCAATATCTGACAGGCAACCCATTGCAGCTCACTTTCCATTACGTGGTTTTTTACAAACAATTAAACTGATCGCCAGCGTATTAACCGGTATTTTAGCGATTTCATTATTAATGAATAAATCCCCGTTAATATTACTCAGTGGTTTAGGTGCGCTATCGGCTGTACTGCTACTGGTGTTTAAAGACGCTATTTTAGGGCTGGTGGCCGGTATTCAGCTTTCAGCAAACAATATGCTTGCGGTTGGTGATTGGTTAGAAATGCCCAAATACGGCGCAGATGGCGATGTGATTGATATAGCCTTGACCACAGTTAAAGTAAGAAATTGGGATAAAACCATTACCACTATTCCAACCTATGCGCTAATTTCTGACTCATTTAAAAACTGGCGCGGTATGTCAGAATCCGGTGGGCGGCGCATAAAACGGAGTATCCATATAGAAATGAGCAGTGTGCGCTTTTTAGATGAGCAAGAGATCACCGCGCTGAAAAAAGCAGATTTATTAAGCCACTACCTCGAAGTTACCCTACCGGTTATCAACGAGCAAAATACCACGAAAAAAATAGATATGAGCTGTACGTTAAATGGTCGTCGGCTCACTAATGTTGGCACATTTCGTCATTATTTAGTCGCGCTATTAAAACATCACCCACATATTCATCAGGGAATGACACTGATGGTAAGGCAGCTAGAGCCAACTAAAAATGGCTTACCCATTGAGATTTATGCATTTACCAATACAACTAATTGGGGTGAATATGAAAATATTCAGTCAGATATATTTGACCATATATTAGCGATATTACCCGCCTTTTCGTTACGTGCCCATGAGGCACCAACAGGGAACGATATTCGTCAACTAATTAAATAGTCACTAAATCCGTTTTAATTGCGCTATTAACCACTGGTGAATATCGCTGTTATTTGAACGTGGATGCCACGCTGCAATCACCTTAAATGGCGGTGGTAATAATTCAACTTCAAGCTGTTTCACTTTGGCGTTTGGCAGTAAACGCGATGGGTAAAAAGCAATTAAGTCAGTACTGCAGAGCAAATCGGGGACAAATGAAAAGCCAGGCACTGACATAACAATATTGCGCGCATAGCCCTTATCAGCAAACCATTGGTCGTGAGAGCCTCGTAAGTTAGCACGTGACGCTGAAACCACTAATTGAGGGTGTGCGGCCACTTCAGCAAGGCTCAACGTCGATGAAGAAAACACCGTGTTTTTCCCCGCAATACAAATATGTTGTTCTTCAAATAATGTGTCATAGATTAAGTTTGCAGGGATAAATTCAGGAAAACTAATTAATAAATCCAGCTCTCCTGCACTTATTATTTGATTAACATTATCAGAGGCAAAGTCACGAATAATCAGCTTTAATCCTGGCGCTTCGCGTCTTGTTATTTCTAATAATTGTGGCAAAAGAGCTGCTATAGCGTAATCAGTCGCACTTATTGTAAATACGCCCTTGTAACTACTTGGGGTAAATTGTTTAGGTATTAATAACGCTTCTACCTGAGTTAATATTTGATTAATGGGCTTCTCTAGTGCAATTGCTTTAGGTGTTGCAACCATTGTATTGCCTTGGCGAATAAAAAGCCGATCGTCAAATAAGTCACGCAATTTTCGCAGCTGCTCACTAATAGCCTGCTGGGTTAAGCCCATTTTGCGCGCCACATCCGACACATTTTTTAGTTTAAGTAATGCACTCAATATTCGTAATTGTTTTATATCAAGCCGAGATATACCATTCATAATTGTATCTTAAACAAAAAAGCATTGTTTCAAATTGTACCTTTTAATCCCTATGCTCACCAGCATTGTAATTGGCGCTAAACAGCATTATTAATTTAAAAGGTATTAAAATGAGTCAACCAAGTAAAAATATCGACAGTCTATTTTCATCAATCAATTTAGGCCCATACACACTTAAAAACCGTATTGTAATGCCGCCACTTACCCGCTCACGCAGCACAGTTCCTGGCAATATCCCCAACGAGGTGATGGCCACATATTATGCACAGCGTGCTAGTGCTGGTTTTATAGTTACCGAAGGCACTCAAATTGAACCAAGAGGACAAGGGTATGCCTGGACACCAGGCATTCATTCTAATCAACAAATAGCTGGTTGGAAAAAAGTAACTGATGCAGTACATGCAGAAGGTGGAATTATTTTTGCCCAGCTTTGGCACGTTGGCCGCGTTTCACATACCAGCTTACAGCCTAATGAAGCCAAACCTATTGCTCCCTCAGCTCTAACAGCTGATAGCGTTAAAGTCTTTATTGAAACAGGACCGGCTCAAGGCGCTTTAGCCAACCCAAGTGAACCACAAGCTTTAACAACCGATGAAGTAAAAGAGCTTGTTGGCATGTATGCACAAGCTGCCCGTAATGCGCTAGAAGCGGGGTTTGATGGTGTAGAACTGCATTGTGCTAATGGGTATTTAGTAAATCAGTTTATTTCTGAGCACACCAATAAACGAGATGATGAATACGGCGGCTCTCTTACTAATCGCCTGCGCTTTTTAAAAGAAATTGTCGCGGCAGTAAGTGACGTAGTAGGCCCTGAGCGCTTAGGGGTTAGATTTGCGCCCTTATTTAGCAGTACTGATGAAACCCGTGTTTATTTAGGGTTAGTAGAATCAAACCCGCATCATACCTACATTGAAGCGATTAAAGTACTTGAAAAAGCCGGTATTGCCTACCTTTCAATTGCAGAAGCTGATTGGGACAATGCCCCTGATTTACCAGAGCAATTTTATCAAGCAGCTAGAGCTGAATTTTCTGGGCGTATTATTTACGCTGGTAAGTACACTGTTGAAAAAGCGGTGGCGATGTTAGCTAAAGGCTACGGTGATTTATTTGCTTTTGGTCGCCCTTTTATTGCAAACCCTGATTTACCAGCGCGCATAAAAAATCAATGGCCATTAAATGAAGCCGATGCAGCCACTATGTATGGCGGCACTGAGCAAGGTTACAGTGACTACCCTTACTACAAAAACGATTAATTAATAGGCCATGGATGGCCTTATTCAATGTTTAAACGCTTTTTACATCGTCTCCCACCTTGTTGAATTTAATCTGCTCACTATTTTTACATTTACTAAAATGTCGATAAAAAGCATTAAAATTAGTTTTAAAGTATTGTTTTTAAATAATTAACAAGCATTAAAGTAGTAATATTTTTTATATATCAATACAATAAGCTTTTATTTT
>NZ_LYRQ01000049.1:0-32032 GCF_001661605.1 Pseudoalteromonas sp. MQS005
AGGTTTTGATTTATATTGGGTTAGCTATCTCCGCCACTATTGGTTATAAATTTCAAAATTTTAACTTGTTGTTTTTAATTGGGTTTTGCAATTGATTGTGAAATATACACAACAAGTTAGCCCTTTGAACTTGTTGTTATAAAAAAATGATGTAAAATTAGCTTATTCCATGAGCTAGAAATGTATCATAATTAATACTAAGGGATTACAAATGGTTGATAAGAGATGTAGTTTATTTGATGAGGCGCTATCACTTCAGGTATCTGCTTTATTAATTGTTAAAGAGTTGGCAGAAATTGATGTTGATTTGGCGCGTAGCATTTTTTTATTTGAATCTGACTCAGATGTAGTTGCAATTCGTGATGCAAGCAGGACTGAATTGCAGCGCCTTGGTAGAGAGAAGCAAATTTTAAATGCTACAGGCTTTGGGGTTAATGGAATAAAAAGTCTGTTGGATAATGTTAAGGATACAACGGATATGTCACACCCAAACAATAAATTAAAGGCGCTCGCACAATCTACATCAATTAATGTTGAGGTAGGATGATATGGCTTTAGATACTAACTCATCACCTGTTGTTCTAAATTTATTTGAATCAGTTTGTAATCCAAGTAAAGAAATAACAACTATTCTGCAAGATGTGTCGTTAATTTTGAATCTAATAAAGTTGAATGCCAGGCCAACTTTACTTAGGGCGTTTTTCCCCAATGTTACTTCTAGTAAAATTAAAACCTTACAAGCTTTGATTGGTAAATCAAACTTCTTTTTTCCTTTCGAAAACGCGGCTTCAAGTATTTCTTTTGGATGGGCTAGCCCCAAGCAGGGAGCTCTAACATGTAATCTAATCCATGCTATCACCAAGTCTATTTATCCAAAATTCAATTTCGATGAAGATTTAGTTACACCATCTATGCTTGTTAATATTTCAATATCATTTAACAATAGATTTGGTAGTGAGGTTGGGTATGTGGATGTAAATTTAGTTAATTCGTTCTTTCATGCGATAACAATATTCGAAATATATCCAAGCAAATGTTTATGTAATCGTTTTTATTTACGTACCATTCAGTCAAGCACATCTCAGTGCCCTTGGTGTCGGCTTGGTGTGGCAGTTCCACCAGCAAAAAGTATAAAGTTCGATAGTAATCGTGTTAGATCATTTCACTCCTTTAAAAAATCTCGCTCTATAAATGAAATCTTCCCAGTTGCTAACGCGCCTCTCCAAAAAGCTCAAGTAGGTAATTAATGAATACTAAATTAGTTTATGCAGCTGTAATGGCTGCATTTTGCTTAAGTGCGCCATTTTCTAACGCAAATGAACCGGTAAATAATTATAAGAATAACGATAAGAGAGGCTGGCATTTTTATGAAGACCCCGAAATTGTAGAGGAGGAAGAAAAAAAGCCTGCGCCAAAGGTAGAGGCTGTTAAACCAGAAATGGTAGAAATTAATGCTGAATGGCTTAAAGATAATCTGCCCAAGCTTCTAAATACAGCCATAGATGATCCATCTACCGAGAACATTGCAACTTATTATTATGCCCAACGTCTTGCTATTGATAAAGCTAATGCGTTTAGCGATCAAACAAAAGAATTTTTTCTATTTGAAGAGCAGTTATCTGAAAGTAATCGACGTCCAAACTCTAGTCAGGCGTTATTTGCCCATAAATTAGAAACAAGCCGCAATGAGCAAGAAGTGTTTAATGCGCTATTTGATAAAGCAGGACTTTGGATGTTCTACCGGTCAGATTGTCCTTATTGTCATAAGCAATTTCCTGCAGTTGAGTCATTGGCAGAGATAATGGGTGTTGACGTTATAGCTATATCAATGGATGGAATACTGCTAGATAAAGAGTTTCCCGGTGTTAAGCATGTGGTAGATCCTAACTTAGCTCTATCAAGAAAGTTTCAAATTAATATAACCCCAACGACCTTGCTTGTTTCCAACGATGGGAAATTATTTCAACCAATCAAATATGGTATGGCGTCAGGCCAAGAGATTGTTCAGCGTGCTTTATACGCGGGAAAAAGATTAGGTTTGATCACCGAGGAGGAATTTAATAGAACTCAGGAGGTTAAAGATATATTAATCTCAAAAGAACCAATAATGATAGAAAAGAAAAAATTAGAAGACAACCCTGTTGTTCTATCTGAGTTATTGAGAAAGCGCTTAGAAGATATAAATATTTCAACATCATCAAAGGTGAAGTAAATGAATAAGTTCAAACTAACTCTCTTGGCTGTAGCTGCCGTTTCATCGAGCAGTATTAAAGCATCTTCCGTGATGGAGCAGGTTTTTACTGATGCGGTTTCATTTCAAACAAATAGCGCAACGACTGTAAATACACCAACAAGAAATGGTGTTAGCTTTGGTGGTGCATCATATCGTGTAAAAAATATTAGAACACAACCAGTTTCTTTTGCACCCCCTAGGCTTTCAGGTGGTTGTGGAGGCATCGATTTTTTTGCTGGAAGTTTCAGCGTAATTAACTCAGATCAATTAGTGCAAATGGGTAGGGCTATTGCTCAAGGCGTGCCTTCATATGCATTTAACTTAGCTCTTGGCTCAGTCTGCCCATCTTGTTCTGACCTAATGCAAACTCTTCAAAATAAATTAGATGAATTTAACGAGCTAACTGCAAATGGTTGTGAGAAGTCAGTTGCATTTCTAGAAGGTTTAGATGGTGGAGATGCTAAGTCAACATTTACTAAGGCTATGGAGTTTGGAGCGCTAGAAAAGCTAGCTGACGATACAAATGGGTGGTTGACTGATAGAGGCGAGGCTTTAACGCAAAAAGGAGATACCGATAATGCTGCAAATAAAGCGGCAAAAATGGGGGTTGATATAGAGGTAAATACAGCTTTTAAGGTTTTATCGAGTGCCGATGTTAAAAACTTCACTCATGATATCCCTGGTCTATCTGGTTTAAATCTCAGAAACCTCTTAATGTCACTAACGGGAACTGTAATTTCTCAAAAGTCAGGAAATACCAATAACAATAACTCTGGGATAACTTTAAAACCAATGGAGCCGACTGTTTCATTAGAAGATGTTTTTGAGGGTAGTGATACAGGAACGATTAAGATTTATGTATGCACACAAAGCTCTTCTGATCCCCTGTGCCTAAACCCCGCAATTACAAGTGTGCAACACCGGGGGTTGGAACAAATATTTAGTGAGACAGCTGATAGGTTGGGAGAGAAATTGGTATCACGGAGTTCTCAATCGATAACTAATGAAGAGAAAGCTTTAATGCAAATTGCCAATCTTAATTATGCCAAGGTACTAGGTTACTTAAATGGTGATAGAGTTACTGGCACTAAGATACTAGCAGCTCGGGCTCAGTCACAGATAACTGCTCAATTAGTTGATATGTTAAGTCATTTAATAACTGTTGTAAAAATGAAATCTAATACGGGTACTGATGTTGTTGGCTCAATGTCTTCAGGTTATCTTGAAGAGTTGGATTTACTTTCAGAAAAATTAAAAGATTTGAACAAGAAATATAGAACAGAATTAAATACCGAGGCGGCAAGCATATCCGTTTTAAAAGCAATGCAGGATTTGTAGTTAATATTTTGACGATATATTTAGTGATTTACAACAGTTATTAATAGGCCGTAATACAGGGAATAAATATGCGAATAGATACACTTGAACAAGAACTGCAATATGACCCTAGCGCTTCATTTTGGCTCAAGGAGCAATTAGAAGTTACTAAGGGTCGAGATATAGTTGATTCTATTACTGATGCAGAGCTGTTAGTTTTGGTTTTAAAGTCACGCCTTGAATCGTTAGAACAAATACAAAATTAATAGATCTTAGTCCAACCCTCCGGCGGTTAGGAATGATTTTAGTAAGATAGTCGCTCTTATAGAGACCTAAAAAGCATAATGAACACATAGCCAATAGGGGGTTTTATGGATTTGTTTAATAATAAAAAGTTAGCTAAATTAAAAAAAGAATTATCACTAAAGGAAAAAGAGTGTAAGTCTTTAAAATCAGATTTGGAAATTCTAGAGCGGGAAAATCATCATCTTAAATCTTTGTTGGGTAAAAACACCAAAGTAATAGGTTCTGTCAAAAGCTCAGCACCTTCATTTATTAGATCTGCAAAAGCTTCTGAACCGTCTCAAAATAATACAAAAAGGGAAGTTAAAGACGCTATTTATTCTAATTCTAACAATGGTGCTTTAGTGGATGGTTTAGTTCTATGGCCGTTAGCTATCAACTCTTTTGGTAGTGAAAGTTGTGATACTGATGACTAAGTTATTTTAGTGGATATTTACATTATGTATTTATTTCTATACAGAAGAGCACATTTAGTACCCGAAATGGGTTTACATATTAATCAGGTGAGAATAAGGTGGTTTAGGAAATCAAATCAACTATAAGGAAATATCATATGAAAAAAATATCTCTCCCTTTGATTTTACTCTTTGGAGCTAGCTTTCAGTCTCTAGCTATAAATGAAAAACCTCAGATTAATAAATACTCTCAAACTAAGAATGTAGAATCGTTTGAGTTATCCAACTTACAAAGGAGCACGCTAAAAGCTATTATACAGAATGCCAATTCAGATAAACGAATTGATGCTGAAAGTGAAAATGGACTTAAAGACACATTCGGGGATTTAAGTCGAAAAATTGCTTATACGGGAACTGAAATACTGAACATAAATCTTAGGCTCGGAAAAACAGGCTCAGATAATGTTTCTTTAAAACCAACTTATCTGTCTTATGGCAGTGATTTAAATTTAAGAAGTGTTGAGTTCGAATCAAAAAACAAGAACATAAAAGCCAAGCTATATTCTTTTGCTAAAAGTAACGAAAGTGATGGTCCTTCTGAGCTTTACTATGAAATTATCATTAACACGCATGACAATGAGAAATTTATAAGACTCTCGAAAGATTTAGAGGTTATTAAAGCAACAGAAACTAAGCAGTTGAAAACTCCATCTGTATCTGGAAGTGACACAATCGAAGTAAAGGAGGGGTTAATTAATCAGAGCTTAGTTGCTGAGCCTATTAATTCAAAATCAAGCGTTTCAAAGTCTATCAATGGTTGGACAGTGAAAATGCCGTTGGACCCAAGCGCCTCTGTTGAAAATACAATCGGTCCAGGAGTACTGTGGTTGATACACCCAAACATAGCTGGGAGATTAAAAACATATAAGTTTAGACAATATATGCCAGTTCCTGTTTTGGATAGCATAGGTGAAATTATCGAAGGAGAAGATATTATTGACGGTTCTACTCTTGCATCCATGAGGTACTATACAGCTCATGAAAAAACAGAGTACGGGCTTCGATATGCGTATAGTTTGCCACCTGAGGATGTATGTCCACACGGCAGATGTACAGATAATTACTCTCAGCTACTAAGTAAAATGGCTAATAGTCAAAAGTTAAGAGAGATGCGCAAGGCGTGGAAAGCAGACCTTGTTATGTTTGTCCACCCCTTCTTTGATGCAGTCAATCAGATCGCCGGTAAAGCTTACAAACCTACTAGAACGGGTGATAGAAATAATAAACACTTGGCTTTTGCTGTAGCGGGTTGGGGTTATACAACTTATGCAAACGAATACTACGCTATGCATGAATTGTTTCATTTAATGGGATTGGGTCATTCAGGACACAGTTCAACTCAGCCTGGTATATCACCTGCCAGAGCTTTTATTGGTAAATATACTGATAACGACCAAGGCAAAACTGTCTATGGTGTAAGAAGTTTTATGGCATACGACGATGTTTGCAAAAAGACAGCCAAAACTGATGTTTGTGAGAGATATGATCATTTCTCTTCAACTAGCAGGTATGTTGAGTTAAGTAATGGGAAAAAACTTAAGCTTGGTTCAAGTTATGATGATAATAATTTTACTGCTGTTAAATTTATTAGGGAAGTAGCTAACTATAGTAAACATTTGTAGTAAAAAATATAAACCCCAATTACTTATTGGGGTTTTTTTATGTGTTATGGATCGTACCAGTTTTATCAAATTATTGGTGCTTAGCAATAAACCACCAGCAGTACGTTTTAAACTAATCTAGGGTGCTTAGAACATAAAGTCTTTTTATTAAGTAATTATTTAAATTAACCTTGCAGCTCTTGTTGATGTACTGTTTCAATGGAGATATTGCTGCAGGTGTATCTCCAAATATGATAGTTGGGGTGTGCGCATATAGCATTACACCTTTAGTGTCATCTTTAAATGAAACATTCAGTTTAGGGGTAACCGGTAAAGGTCGTTTAATTTTTATTGTTTTCGCTTTTTCTGCTTCAACCAACTCTATCTCTTTCGAAACATAAGGTTGCCACTCAGCTTTATTTAAGCCGGCAGGTGGGTTACTCATACTGCTTTTAAGATACTTAATGAATTCAGTCTTATTTATTCTCCGCATACTGTTCTTGTTACACCAAGTAAAACCTACCCTCTTTGCTGGACCGACTGGGCAGTTTATAAGCCTGTATATTTGTAAGGTAATTGCATTAGGGCAAACTGTTTGTATGATTGTTCGTTTTTGAGAAGGGTTAAGTTGACTGCTTACAAGTGATAATCTGATTTGCTCCTTTATTAAATTACACTGTCCTACCAAATAAGAAATATGACTCTCAAATTCCAATGGGTACTGAAGTAAGCCAGGTAATCTAAATGGGTATTTTGGAGAGTAGCCATAATCTGGTGTAAATTTGGCGTAGGATGCAGTGGCCATGACAAGCGCATTAAAATCACTGTGTTGAGTAGGTGATATAAACTGCCAGCCATTTTCTACTTCATGGTTACCTGTTTCAACGGGTAATTTATAGCAAACGGCATTGATTAGTGGGGCGCTGTGAAGCGTTTCATTCAAAGTGACTGTTGCTTCGACAAGTGAATTTAAGAGGTTTTCTATTTGTTTAATTAAAGCCATTACTATCCCGCCTTTCTATACCATCATACTAAATAATAAATCACATTTAACCTCAACAGCAGAGTTAGTAACTGAGAGTATTTTTATCCCTTTTTTTGATTTATTTTTTTTATTTTTTCAAACGCGCCACTAAGGGTGGGGTTATGCGTGTGTATAGTATACATACATTCTAGTATGATGGTATAAAAAACAAGCAGATGATTACGGTAACCAGCCACAAAGTATGTTTTTTTCTTCATTTAAGCTAAATACAAACGTAACCGGTTTATCAACAATGGTCAGTTCAGTTTTAGTTATGTGGCTACGGTTAGTATTTAATGTTAACTGCTCTTCACCTCCAATACTCTCAAGTAAGGTGTATTTCGTTAATAAGTCAGCCTTTATTAGTCGCTGGATCTCATTCTTTGGGCCAGTGAGCTTGTAGCATACCTTTTCATTAGTCAGCTCAGCGCATATGGCGCTGCTTATTAGGGGGGCAGCAAGTAATAGTATTTTTAAAGTTCTCATTGTAATGCTTCCATTTCTAGGAGTAATAAACCAACCTTATCACAATACTTAATTCGTGCTTTGTTGGGAAAATTAACTACTTGTATGCATGTTTTAGCTTGCTATTAATTATATTCATAAGCAGTAAAGCAAAAGGTGTGCATAGTGGCAGATAAAATTCAGTAGGTAGTTCAATCCCGTAACGAAAGTATGATGTTAGCGCCATGCTTATGATGAGCAATGAAATTAAGATACTGATTACAAGCGCTCCTCTTAAAAAAGAGTTTTTTTCTTTAATGGATAACATTTTTTTACCTCAATTAGTTAAGGTGTAACTTTAGCAACTTAGCCTTGTTTGAAGTGGTAAATTATTTTCATAAATTGAATTATTTTTTAGGCATTTTCAGTCTGTTTATATTTACTATTAAGGCAATACATTGGGAGATATTATGATAGAACGCTTATGCGCGGAACAACGTCGCGCTTTACTATTAAATGAAAACTCAACATCCGTAAACCTTATAGTTCATATTGATGTTTATTCATTACCATCCTTCTTATCCGTAAAAAGATATTTTTTATACTTTTCTCTATTTGGCAATAAGATTGGTTCAAGTATTGCATTTACAAATGCGGGTGACTTAAACGCGTTTTTTATGACGCTAAAGTCAACTTTCAATCAAATATCTAGTCCAGTGAGGAGCTCAGTTCCGAAGTGTGGCTAGCCACTATAAAGGATATATAAATGAATAGTTTCGTTCTACTTGCTTCACTACTAAGCTCGCCTAACTTAAGCGCAGGGTCTACTCAAGAGGCGTATAAATTGAATGCTAAAAGCATTGAAGATCAAATCGTAGTCGTCCAACGTGGAATGGGTGTTTTACCACCTTTAAAGCCTAAAATCTCATAATTTATTACTGGTAATTATGCTTTAATAATGCCGCTTGAGCCGCGAATCAACATAAAATTCAGTATAAAGGATGGTGTTGTTTTTGTGGCTCTATTGCCAATTTTGCATTATTATGCGCCTTTATAGTGTTAACTTAAGGGCGTGTTATGGATGTATCACCCATTACTACTATTCAATATTTTTTATGTATGTATTTATGGATGCTTGGAGTGTTCTTATTTGTTAAACGTAAAAAAATATCCTCTATTGCCACTGCAATAACTGTTCGTAAATTAATGCAAGAGCTGCTTTTAGTTGAGCGCTATATGAAGTCATTACCTGTCGGGCCCGAAAGAGAGGCCGCTCATGAAAGATATGTAGCAATCAAAAAGTTAATTAATAATGTGGAAGGTATTCCAAACTCCTCGAATACTCCTGTCACGCCCCAAGCTAATTCTAGCAATAAAGTTGTATCTTTAATTAGCTTTAGAAAGCAAGCTTAAGATGGAGCAAGTTATCGATTGGTGGGTGTCTTTACTTAGTCATACTAATGCTGACTCATTTTACCTTAAGCAAATTCTTACTTTTTCGGGGCTGCTTATACTTTGCGTATTGATTACTATCGTCAAGTATACTTTAAAGAAGTGTGCTTTAAGCCATTTGCTGGTTGTTTGTGTTATAGCAATATCCTATTTAACAACAGATTATGTTTTAGCTAAAGAGGCTTATGAGGGAAATCTTGAGCCTTCACTAGATTTTCATTTAATGTATTTCATGTTTTCTGTCTTTGACTCATTAACGGCGATCGTTATTTTAGTTTCGTACCCGCTAGTTTCAAAGAGCTCTAATTATAGCTCATCCGTAATTGTAGTCTTGGGGGTGCTCTTAATAAATAGTGTGATGCATCTCTTTATTTCCGGGATGATGTTATACGGTGGGTGGCCTGATAAATATGATGCGTTTTTTTATTCCTCAATCGTTTTCTTAAACAGCTACATCCTGATGACTTCTTTGTATGCGCCGTCATTAATTGAATGGCTATCAAGGCGGTTGCTTTATATGAAACGAAGGCTTTTCAGTGGTCTTACGCGGGCTTAGATTAGCCCGCTTTATCCTTATGAACCTTAACTGTTAGAGCGTCTTCAATTTTTGAACTTATCTTTTTAGAGATTGCACTTATATAGCTATGCTCAACAATGCCAAACTCAGCGCTTTCGAACAGGGAATCGGCTACGCACTTATCAATTAACTCCAACAACTCCACGGGTTTTTGATCTGTTAATTGGTTACCGTCAGTAACGTTTAACAGCAAATAATCCAGGCTTATGTTTTTTTTAAGCGCTGTCGTAAGTATGAAATCCCAAGGCATTGTTGGTCTAGAAATCCACATTTTCATAGCAGATGCTGTATGTCCTAAGCCTCTGTGACCATGTTCATCTACAATCTCAAATGGTTCAGAAACGCCCCACACTTCACAGCATCGATTGATAACATCAGAAACGTACTGTTTTTTTGCTTCTACATCTAAATTCTTAAAATATGTGTGCGCCACTTAATAAACCTTGTATTTTACATATAACTTTAAGTGATTATAACAAACAAATTGTACATGACTATAATATGTGATAATAAAATCTGCTATTTTCATAGCGTTATAAAGATAATAGGGACGATATTTATGTAACTTAATGTTCTACCTAAAACAAATTGTTCAATATATCGTTATAGCTATTCTGCTCATCATCAATAATATAGACTGCAGTAGTTGCTTCTTTTGCGTGGCCAAGCAGCTTGCTTATTCGACTAAGCTTCGTACCGCTTTCATCTAGCCATGTTGCATATGAGCGGCGGAGTGAGTGTGGCGCTACTGTTCCATAGGACTTGCATAAACCATAAATTGCACTTCCGCTTAAGTGATTTTCAGGATCAACATTGAAAGTACCATCCTTTAGGACTCTAACAAAAACTGGTCCTGGCGAAGCGCCTCTAAATGCTAACCAGCTATTTAATGCTTCGCGCGTAACGGGGTGAATTCCCACATGCCGCTCTTTGTTTCCTTTACCGATCACCTTTACATATTGCCCTGTGATTGTAGGCTCATCCGCATTAGAGCTATCAATCTCAAAACTTGATATGTTTAGTGTTGCCAACTCATTGCGCCTTAAGCCGGTACCAATTAACAAATGAAATACAGCTGTGTCGCGTATTTTTTTTGTGTTATTTGATTTATTTACACTTTGCACTCTGGCGAGTAGTTCGGAAAACTCGTTACGTGTGATAACTTTGTGCTTTTTTATTCTAGAGCCGGTGTCGCCTTTAACCTTCAGTATCGCATCAAACTCTCTTCGAGAAATCATTTCTAGTAAATAAGCGCGTTCACAAATGCTTTTCACTACGGATACATAAAGATTAATGGTATTTGGTGAAAGCTGCTTGCTTATTAGAATTTGTACTAAATTACTAACATCGGTATGCTTAATTGTTTTCCAGCAAATATCATATATGCCAGAGTACCCGGTGTGTGTTGCAACGGCTTTTAACGCTCTAGTAGCAGTTTCCTTTGAAGCGTTGGATCTCAGTGTGTTGATATAATTAAATATCGGACATTGTGGATCAACATAAACCACGGTTTTTGCGCTGCTGTAAATTGCTGGTGGCAAGTCAGGTTTTAGGTCGATTAATTTTCCAAATCTATTTTTCATATTAACCACTTATATATTTATTAGCTTGCTTTACTATTTCAAGCAATTAAAAAAGCTTGGGTTGTTACTCGATAGCAACTTGATTTATCACTGTATATTTATACACTTTATTTTAACTTGCGTAAAGCACCATTTATGACATCAATATTTTATGTTAAATTAGGTGTAAATTTTAATATCACCGCTAAAGTATAGGATAAAAAACATTTGAAAAGACTGGTTATTATATTTGAATTGTAAAACACTGATTGTACTGCAGCCTTTTTCTTTGCAGTATTTCTAGTTTTAAAAAAGTATAAAAATAATTTGAATTGAGTAGGGTCATCGTCTATTTCATTAAAGAGGTAGGTGTTTAATCTTGTCTTTACAGCTATTTCACTAAGGTTGAGGTGGGTGCGAACACCCCAAGATTAGAAACTTATTTGCTCACCCACGATTAACCCTAATTTGCGGTTTTGAATCTTGGGATGGGACAAAACTAGTCGTATTCTTGATCATTTATTTACTCAAGTTGTACTTCTATCTATCCCACAGCCTCGTTTAAGAATAAGATTTAAGGTTTTCCGCTTTAAGGTTTTCTTCTATTACATCTTCGGAAGTTGGGCGTAATTCAGTAGGTGCGTGTTTAATCGCTAAAGCCGCACATTTCTTAACTTGCCCTAAACTGTAATCCTCTTTTGGTGTTAAGCCAGCATCTATTTCAGCATGGCCATTAACTATTTTCACATCAATTTCGGGGCAGTCAAAGTGTTTTAGAGTGTGCCCACATGACCATTTTGCGTACTCTTCAGTTCTTTTGGTACCAGAAGAGACCATAACGTAGCTATATTCATATGAATTGTATATTTTACAATTTATATTTAAGTACCCGGCCTTACTTAATTTAACTGAGCCAATACTAGTAAGTTTTGCTTTTTCGTCTTGAGTTAAGTTCATTTGAATTAACGGTATCGAATTGCTGTAAAGGTAAGCAGTATGCATACCAGCTATAATTACACCTAATATAACAATCAGTATGGGCAGTTTAATTTCTGGTTTTGCACTCATTTATATTTCCTTTTGACCTTAATAATAACCTGATAATTTAAATTTTAACTATTCACTCTTATTTTTATTTTTGCACACTAAAACTACTAACGACCAAAACATAGAAGCGCCGATACATATTTTGCCAAATAAAAGTATGCCATCGGTGCTAAAATCAGGTGTGCTAGCAGCTATTGCATAAAACCCGAACGAGCAAAATAGGCAAATTAATGGCTCTGATAATTCAAGAAGCGATACCTTAAAAAAGTTAGTACTATTTCCACTTTCATTTTGATTGTTTTTCATTAATCTAACTCCACTTACAACAAATTTTTCTATTTGATTTGGTATGTAAAAAACCATACATGTTAAGAAACTAGGCGCATCAATAAAGCCATACTCTACAATGGCTTCACCACCACATATACAGTTATTAAGCCTTTCTTTTTGAAACCTTAGATCAATGAGATTGACCAACACCTAAATATGTATTGTAACTATAAGTTCCGTATAAAAGAACACTGAGGAATTTAGGATCTACTTTTAACTTAGTCATCTTCTCGGCACAATTAATTTGAACCAATAATAGTCGCGCACCGCGACCAAGGCAAGCATTAGATTGATTATTTTTTATCAAAGTACCCATTATCTTGGGCGAACTGATAGAGGTCTTTTAAACCTTGTTTTGTATTGCTCGATTTAGCCGTTAAATCAGCTTTAAATTGCAGCCAAAACGCTTGCGCTTCATTATCACCTTTGAGTTCTTCAACCTTTAAAACTTGGCTTCTTTTAGCGTTATAGGTGCTGTGTTTGCTAACCTTTTCTGTCATTTGATATTCCAACACTTCGATTAATACATTTAAACGCTTTTTAAATGCGGTGACTTTGGTTTCTCAGAGACAGCTGCATGACCAAATGTGGTCATAAACGGTATACCTGCATTTTTCAAAACAGTTGCCGTAATAAATTTCCCATTATTCATGATAGGAAGCTCAAAATGATCATTATCTTCTGACCAAAACACAGCAGAAACAGGGTGCAGTAAATCCATATTCACTTCACCGTCAGGGTAAACAATAAACTCCAGTTGCCACCCTTTTGGTATCTCAGGCCATTCGAAGTTTTCACTCACAACACTAGCTAGTTTTTCTTTAACTTCACTTAAAACTAATGGATCTGTCATTTGATTTCCTTTATTCCAATTTAATTATTTATTTGTATCGGTGAAATAGCATCTTATAATCTTTGTCTGAAATAGATGCTGTCCAAAATTTAGGAGTAAATGGCCCCTTTTTTACTTGCCTTTTTATTTCTTTCTTATGCTCATCTGGCATGTTTACGCCAAAATATATATCTGTTATTTCATCTTCTTCTAAAGATAAGCACTCACCATCATGTTTTAACTCAAGGCCTTTTAAGAGGTCGATATTTTGAGTTAATTCGATGTGTGATTTTATGTCTCTCTCATGATTTGGGTTGAAAATAGATCTGTACTCATTTTCATATTCCCATGTTTTTGATTTGCTGAGCATTGGACCTAAAAATTTAACCATCTGAGTTATCAATGGAAAGGTTAGTTCTGGATAGTTGTCTGTGTAATTTATTCTACGCGCCTGAGATGCTACCTTCCCTCTACCCGAAAATTTAACACAATACCCTCTATGCGAATCTGCATAATGCGCCCAGGATAAGGGGTTTTCGTGACTTGTGGTAAAACAACAGACACGCAAGCTTTGATACGCCTCTATGACGCACCTTTTTAACATACCTTGAATACTTTTATCTCTGAGCAATTGTTTTGTATTAGGCTCAGAAAGTGTTCGATGAAATAATTGATGATATGCTGTTAAGTCAAGTATGAGCCCAGATTCTTCGATAGATTTTCTCTCAGGCCAATTAAGCTTGGGTTTAAATTCGAACGGATCATTAAAGTTACAAGGTAAATTATGAAATAACCAACCATCGACAAATAGTTTTTTGTGACGCTCTATTTGCTGAGGATTGTAAGCCGAATATCGGAACAAAGCCTCTATATTTTGAGATTCAGCACTTGGATATTTGTTGTTATAATAATCAGTAATACTTGAAGATCTTTTAGACATTCATATTCCAATTAAACTATTCCACAAAACTTAAAGTGTAGCGGTCTGTTATCTCAGCAATTCCACCACACACAGCCACAAATGCTAAATCACTAGCAATAAGCCAGTGCATTGCCAGTTCATCGCTCATACACTCCTCTTCAATAAACAACTTGTCTTCACAGCTATTGAGTGCTTCTGAGGCAATCACATTCTGATTTTCGAAGTAACAATGCATAATAGAGTTTGCTAGTTTCGATTGCTCCAACAATGGCTTGTTGTCGTAATTGATTATGATTTTTAAATCCATAAGGCCGTATTCCAATATGCTTCTGTGGTTATTCTCTATCAGGATCTACTTCCTGCTCGATGGCATCAAATGCTTCTTCGCGAAAATAGGTATCGTTTAACCCCGATTTATAGGCCAACTCTTTTACCCTTGATGGCAGGCCATCAAATATATTTTCGGCCAGCTCTTTTGTCGGAGTGATGTGGACTACATCAACGATCACATCATGTAACCCTGACCAGCTTTTCTCATCTTTAAACAAATCTTCTTTAGTAAAACGTGACATTCAATTCAGCCTTTGCTTCTTTGGGTGGTATAGATTTAATTTCTAGCAAACCAATAAGGAACATCCGAATTGTCTTCTTTTAAATTTTCTAACATATAACCACAAAAATCACATGCAGCTTCATGCGCTGTCAAATCGCTTGGTATACGCTCAGCTGCATAAAAAGCATCATCCATAATAGAAAGTGTGCCAGTAGCTGAAAATATATGTCTAATGTTTTTAGTATCATCATTATCAAACGTTAAATTTGTTGCGTTATTTATAACCGCCGTTTGAACTTCAGTTATAAACTGAAATTTTTTCCAATTAAAAGTATTGTTGTTCATTGTTATCCCATTTTTAATTTAGGTTTTATTTCTAGAAGCGTAGTACGTTAACACCGTCCACAGTACAACTGCCGGAGGTAACCACCAATGGTCATTCATTTTGCCGTCTTTAATAGTGCCTACTTGTAAATCAAAACCTACCAACCAAAATATAAATACGCTAGTAGCCCAAAAAGACAAACCAACCATTACTGAAAATAGAACACGCATTACTGTGGTATTCCAATCTCGCTATTTCTCTGAAACGGCCACTTTAAATGTATTTAGACATTGCTGCCCGACATCATTCCTTGTAGTACACCGAACGCTATAACTTTCACCTGAGTGCCTAGTCAAACTGAATACATTACGAACTTCCGCACCACAGTTGCCACAAGTAACTGTTGTTAAGTTGTTTGGGTTTTCTATTACAGGGTGCTCCTTTTCTTGCGGGTACATTTCCGTAATGTTTAGCACTAATTCATTCATCTTAGTTCCTTACTTAATCCAATATTTGCCTTAGTTTACCAAGTAATATAATTATGGTTGGTATTTGGCTGTGAGCTCTTTTTCCTTAAACTCTTTTTGTTTTATTAGTTGTTCCCGCTCTTCACCTTGCGCATGCACAATGCGTGATTGTAACTCTGTTATTTCTTGCTTTAAGCTGTTCAAGCCTGGGTTGTTATCTTCTTTAGCTTTGATAGCTTTATTAAGCGATGAGACTCTTGCGCAGTGTTGTGTTTGATGGCTATTCATTCAAAACCCCTTGTTATGTTATCGGTAAACCTGCTGGATGTAGTCTTTTATTAACCGGTTAAAATCGCTTCCGGCCTTAATATCTTCACCGCTTACAACTTGATTGAAGCTTAATTCTAAATACGAAGTTAGTTCTTTGTCCATGCCATCGATAACAGAGCGAGCAAAATTAATAAATTCTTCAACGCTCAATTCAATACCTTGCATTTTTGCACTAGCTAAATGAATGCCTGTAAAATCAGCATCTAATTCCATAACCTATTCCTGTATTCCAATTAAGCTATTTCTTCTTTTTATTCCATACGTTCAGAGCGTTTTTAAGGTACTGAATTGGCTCAGGCATAGGATGTGTCTTCCCTGGCTTAGTTTTGCGTTCATGTTTCGCATGTTCACGCTCAATCTTGCTCCAATCCTTCGGGTAAAGCTCTTGAAACTTATTAATGAAGTCATCGAATGAATATCCTTCGTTTAACTCACCAACCACACTTTCGATTTTTTCATCTTTCTTCGTTATTACAGCCATTATTTTTCCCTTAAAGCCAGTTGAACATTTTACTTTTGTGAGTAGCGCTTAATTAAACGCCACTGGCAAAAGCTTGAATTGCAACCCTATACACCATGCCTTAAATTAATGAACTCTAAAACACTTTAAGCAATTAATAAGCTTTATGTTCATGAAAAATAACTCCATCAGAGCTCAGCTCTAATGACCAAGCATATTTCCCAGTTTTACCATCAAAATTATGAATAACCCAAGGCTTATGAGTTCCTTCTTGATATCTCCGGCCCAATTCGATAGCGAGAGTTGATTGCACCGATAAGAAAAAGTGGATTTTCTTTACATTATGCTTAGCTGAAAGGAAATCTATCGATTTGAGTAAGGAGCCAGATATTCTTTTGAGATTTTCTTGGTTTAAAATTAAATTGCGTACTAATTTTATTTCTGTCGATATAAAATTAGTACTGTTTTGTAGCGAAATAGGTAGTTGAGCTTTATGGATCTCCGTAGATAACCCTAATGCAATTCCTATATCACCAGTCTCGTTTGGCTCAGCTAATAGCTTGGTATCACAAAGTTTTATATCCAAGTCTTCATCGTTCAATAGTCTCCAAGAGTCTGTGCTATGAATTTTGTCAAAATAAAATATGTTGCTAGCATTTCTCAACAAAGCTCCATAAGCAACTAAAAATGGGATACGAGCTAAGCCACCGATGTAGAGTTTTTCACATTTATCGTGAAGTACAAACCTCTTGAATAAATCCACACAAACTTCAGCGTTATAACGTTCAACTTGTTTTTCAGTATCATTGTTTACACTCAGAACTACTACTTCCCTCGCTTTGCGATGCTCTGACTTACTTAAAATATTCTCGGGAAAATCTATACTTACCCCTGGGAGGCCTGAAATTAAAACCCTAGCAGTATTTCGAGCAAAAGCTTTTAATTCCCAAAAAATCATATAACTACCTATTAACATAGGAGCAAATGATAGAATGAAAGTCATCCATGTCATCTCATTTCTTGTCCACTCAGCCCCTAAAAAAGCAACTTCAGGAGGAAGTATTATTCTTACACAGAATGTTGAGAGTGGACTGATGAAAATAGAAGCCCCAACTAACTTTGCACCAGTTGCTGATAAAGGGTATGACTTACGTTTGAAATCCAATAGTCTTTCAAAAAACCACTTTATATGGCTAAATATATGACGTTCACCCAACTTGGTACTCTCCAATTAACAATATTTGTGGTTTGGAACTTGAATTTTCGCCCATCCAAATTCTAATATGAGTTTGACCTAGAATAACAAAAAACAAACGATTCCCTTCAAATTTTGAGTACCTTAACGCGCTTTCCCAATCATATTTATCGACGCATGAATAGTCTGGTATTGGTTCAGGATGGGTATGCCAAAGACCAACATAAGTAGAGTGCTTGTTACTTTCTAGCCATATCTTATTTACGATAGAGTTATGTCCCTCAGAGCGATAAAACTGACAACGTCCTTGTCTATCTGATTCTTGAGGCTCAGTCAGATCGTCTATCAATAAAGCTCCTTCCGAATTTAGATGCTTACCAATTAAAACGCCTCCTGATTCAGGACTTGTACTCTCTAATTGCTTGAATTTGTATATACGTTTTAGCAAATTGGTAGATATACGAACTAATCCATATCCTTTAACATCGATTTGCCATTCTTTACACATTACAAACCCTACATTCGCTATTTCTTGTTAGAGATATACGTTCTTTTAAAGGCATCTTTTTATATTTATCCGTAACAGTTAAATCGGCTGAATTGTCACCTTTCCAACTTTCTGCAATGCTAGCCCTATTATTTTTCAAAATATATAAAGCTAGTGTAGCAGCCAATTCTGCGGTTCTATTTGAGTCTATAAATGAGAATGGAGTAAAAACTCCCGCACAACCAGTCAGGTTTTTCGATATAGGCTGACCAACTTTTAGAAGCGATAAATCACTTTGAGCATTTAGCTGCTTATCCTTTGTATATAAACATTCATAACAACTACAATGAAGATCGACTGCAATAGCATGTCCACCAATACCTGCGGCTTCACTCCAGCAAAAGACAGCATATTTATAGTTATGGCGTTTCAATAAATTATTTAGTTCCAAATTTACTGATGGAGAGCCCACAGCAACAATAACTACATCACAATTCTTTACATTATTAAAACTTACTACCTCATTGAATTTTTTAGGTATTGAATTCACTTTGATATAAGGCAAAGACTGTTCAATACGAAGTTTTAGTGCAGAAACCTTACTAAAACTACTAACGATACCTGACTTTTCATCTGGTTTATAGTTAAGCTCTCCACCACCTAAATGATGTCTATAAATGTTATCGGGGCTTAAACTATCGAAGTCAATTAACGTTAATTCACCTACACCAGCTTTTCCTAACATATTGGATATTTGGCTCCCAACAGAACCACAACCAATAATTGCCACTTTCTTTTCGCTAAAGGATTGATCTCCACCACCTCGTTCTATTAGATACTCTTTTGAATTTCTTAATATCGAGTATAGCTCTAGTTCCCAATCTATTGATGTACTTAGCAGCGGATGTTCACAGTGATGACTGGAAGTAAACTTCAGTAAAAACTGAGTTCTTTCACCACTTGTTCTGGGCATAGTTAAAAAGATATAAAAAGTATTATATGGGCGGTATTTCTTTGCTAACCTGAGCGCTCTTTGCCAATTTTTTTTACTTACCAATTCGAGAAGAGAAATAAAATACTTAACATTAAAATCTTTCCCTGAAGCGGGTGGGAGCTTTGCACCATCCAATGGCAGATGCATTATTTTTTCTCTACGGCACTTATCTAATGATTCTATATTACTAAATCGAAGAGGTAATGATTCATTTTTATGTGAAATCATAATAGGGCTAGAATACTTTCGGCCTTTTATTTTTTCAGGTTGACTCACCCTCATATATAAAGTTTCTGTGGATTTACTTGGATGATAAAAACTATATACTTTTTTTACTGGAGCAAAATAACCTTCCAGCTCATCTAACAATTCATCTTGATATATTTTTAAGCTGATACGATCTAGAAGCTTTACAATATCTTCAATATAAAGAGCTAGCACTTCATTTGGTCTAGAGTAGTCTGTAAATAAGCTGTCACTTTCTTCTAAGCAAATAACACCGGATTGGTTAACATGTGGTAGCACCCCAATCAAATCAGTGTTACGTAATACCGCTTTAGGTAAACTGTATGGAAATCGTTCTGGAAAATATATAGAAATATCCCATAATAATTTCTTACCAATTAAGTGAAAATTAAACTTCCTTTCTTCTTCTTCGCGAGACAGCTTAATACATGGCAACTGAAGTACTGAAATCAGGCCCTGTAACTCAGAGTGAGTCATGCATTATTTCCAGTTGTTACATAGGGTGGCGTATTAGACTGTTTGCTATCTTCTACTAAAGGAAAATCAGTACTAAAAACTTTTCTAAGAATTTTACTACTTTCAACTTCAGACTCTTCATCTTTAGCTGCTTCCAAGGCTTCAAGTAAATTCACAACTTTTGTATAAAATGCGTCTTGCTGGCCTAATGTCATTTTGTAATAGACATTTTTGTATGGCTCTACTGGCAGGCTTATATCAATACACCATTTCAAAGTGCCACTTTCTTGATCCCAGGCTTGGTTAAAGCTACCTTTAATGTCTTTAACTACAATAATAAGAGCATCTAGATCACTATCTGTTTGGTATCTAAAAGCTTTTCGGGCCTGAATGGTCAAACCAATGGAAGGTGGTGCATTATTACCGTTGTCACTAAAAGCATTGGCTTTCCATTTTTTCAAGAAACGTGCAATCCTGCGAAACTGTTTTTTATGCTCAGCTTCGGTAGCAATATCACTAATCCATTGTTTTAATCCTTTGGGATCTGCAATCCACCATTTTCGGTTTTCTACTGAGTACTCTTTCCCCCATGCAATATGATAATTTTCGTTGTTTTTAGAGTAGATGGCCAAATCAACATGGTAACCACTAGCATAATTAACTGTAATACATGGTTTGTTGAACTCAACGGTTCGATTATGGTGTTTATTAAGCTTATCAAATACCAATTTCTTGAGTTTGTTTGAATCATACTCACCGTTTGTTATGTCAAAAATAATCCCAACGTCTATGTCGTAGTGACCACTGATAGGCTTAACACCTGTGTTCATTGCATATGAGCCAAGGTCAATTTTGCTAAAAGTCAATGCCTTATCTGTATTAGGAATTTTCTCGTCTTTTAGTGAATTTCTGAGCTCACTTATCAGAAGGTCCCGCTTCTCTCTGAGAGTTGAATTTTCATCATACGTTCCCATCTTTATTGTCTCATTGAACTTCTCAAATTGTGTTTGTAGTATTGCCATGAGTACTCCCTTACTGGTTTAATTGCATTAACAAATCTATTGATGAATTTTTTAATTATGCTGACTTATTTTGAGGGAGTTGTCGATAGTAATTTTACTTAGCTGTTTAAAGTCTTTATTTATACGATTACCGCTATCTCATTCGCATCGCTAGAGTTAGTTATTGCGAAGTAACCTCTTAATAATTTCTGTTTTCACTTTTAGCTAGGCTTATGGATTACTTAAAACTATAATATTCAGTCATTGTTTCTGGAAGTTTATGCTGATAACAAAGGAGCCAACCGTAGCCCCCAAATTTTTATCTAGTTGTAAACGCGAAATAGGATCATTCAAGCAATTCATGATAATTCGAACTTCCTTTACCAAAACTCGCTCTCTTTTCTCCCAATCCACTTTTGGTTTTGGCTTAAACTTACAAGCTTTAGGTAAAGTACATTCCAATATTGGTTAATCGTCTTCGTTCATAAGCTTCATAGACTGAAAAGACAGTGAAATAGCACTAAGCACAGTATCTAAATTTTCTGACACCTCTTGACCAGCTTGTAATGCCAAATATATTTTCCAGTCATCTTCATTTTTAGAGACCGATGATTTAGCACCAACTGTAATACTGTCCTGTTGCTTACCTACTGTGTAAAAAACGTTGCTTTAGCTTCAAAAAACTTAATGTTACTTGCCATAATTTTCTAATTCCTCGTTATTACTGTATTTCAACCTATTTTCATTGATTAGATTTATCAGTTATTCAACCTGTTATCAGCCACTTAATGAAAATATAAGCGCCAATCAACAAAGATATACCTACACCAATTACAAATCCGCGGTAGGTAATTGCAACGGCTAAAGCAACGTGTAAAACCTGAAAAAGACGAACCCAAAATCCCTCCTTAAAATACAAATCAAACCATTCTGTTGCAATATACTCTTGGCTACCCCAAGCAAACATACCAGCTACTACAAACAATATGATGTGAACAAAGTTTATCTCCATACTTACAACTGGGGCTGTTTTTTCAACTATCAAAAGCACCAAGGATAAAACTAACAATATTCCTAGACCAATAATAAATAACATGTCTTCTAAAATCCCTTCTGTATTGCTTTGAACTTATTGATGAATTTAGCTGTGCTAACATTCAAAACAACCATCTTACCTGATTTCATTGTTACAGATGTTGTCGGTTTACCTGAATCAGTAGTTAAATCTTTAACAAACTCAACACTATTGGGATCAAAAGCGTAGGGTTTACCATTATCGTCAAAAATATCTATTAATGTTAATTTTCTTGGTCTTTTAACAAAGTAACAATATACTGAAGCAGTTAGACTTACTAACACGAGCAAGACTATTAATTTCACTAAAAATAATGGAATTACAAAACCTTCAACCTTAAAATAAGAAAGACAGTAAAGTGAAGCAAAGAGTACCGCAAAAACTATGTGTGTAGCAGGTTCATATCGGTATCTCTTTTTAAACGCCCTTAAAATATCTATCATAACTTTTTTCCACTATGTTCGTTTTTATTTAAAAGCGTCAATACCAACTGACCCACCCATTTCTTCCTTTAAAACTAACATTAAATCTTGTACTGCATTAGGTTCACCAGAAACAGCAAACGTTGGCGCGTTACAATCTTCACAGACAGCACCAATAGCCAAATCAATACCTACCATTCCATTGGTATCCATGATTTCAAATGTATTTTTTGGAGCCTTACCTCCACACTCATTACATGTGACAAAAGGTGGTAGAGCTTTAGTTTCGCTGCTCTTCTTATTAATATTGTTATTCAAATAGCAACACTTTTTGTATTTTTTACCACTTCCACATGGGCATGGTTCGTTACGCTTTACCGTCATATTTATATCTCTTTATTCCTATTTGCCTTGTTAGCCAAGCAAGTTACCGCTTTACTCATAGAGTGATGGTAAATGCACTATGTCAAAATTTTTATGCTCACCACACTTAGGGCAAGACTCAGGTATATTTTCTTCTTCGGTATAGCTCTTATCAAAACCGCATTCCATACAAGATGCAGCCCAAACAGGCTCTTTGTCGTCCATTATTTATCCTTAAAATTCTTCAACTAGTGTGCTTTAACGGCTTCAACAGCCATTGTTAACTGGTCATCTACAAAGGACGGTTTAAAGCGAAAACCAATTCGATACAAACAAGTCATTAGCTTATCAATGCTGAATTTATCAATTCGGCCATTAACCAGATCACTTACGCGAGGTTGGGTTAGCCCTAATTGAATCGCTGCATCGGCCTGTGACCAATTCTTAGCATTGATAATGTCACGAACAACAATCATCAGATCTGAGCGCGTCTGTAGTTCAGAGGCTTCTGCCTTATCTTCTGTGATTGCATCAAAGATATTTGAGTATTCAAGAGTCATCTTAATAGCCTTGTTGATTAACTTATAAGCACTATATATCAACACTGATATATATACAAGTGCTGATATAATTATTTTATTTCGTTTTGCATTAGCTTATACCGCGTCTTCGCAGTATCCATAGCCTGTTTATCCACTCCGTTAGTAGTCTTGGTAAACGAATGTAAGATGAACACTGTATCGGCAAACTTTGCAACGTAAATCGTTCTGTATGCTGGTCTGCCGTTCTCTATCAGCTCAACCGCCCCAATACCGACACTTTCCTTTAAGTGCTTAAACTTGCTAAATGGCTCTTTGTTTTGACAGATAGCGTTTAAATCATTTGCAAAGCGCTTTTGAATTTTATCGGGCAACGCTAGAAACTCTTTTTTTGATTGATTGTTTATAAACTTAAACTTTTTCAACTTCCTAATGTCCTGTCATTTTAATTCTTGAATATACGCTATTGATGGCGTCTGATAATTGCAGTAAATTACCGTTGTATTTGTCTGCTACCACTTGTCTCGATGAGTAGCCAAATAGATCAGCTACCTCCCCATGTTCCGCATTTTTCGCAAGATGAATGACTAGCGAATCTTCAAAAGTTTTCGCTGTAGCCCAATCAAGGCCAGCTTTTTTGAGCAGCGTATTAACTTTTGCCCTCAGATTCGTAGGCTGAATGTTAATGCCAGTTTTTACGGCTCGCTCGCTCATAGCAAAGCCGCTCAATCTGTCACTAAGAAGCGCTGGCGCGTACTTGCTAAAACCCCTGTATGTATTCAGGTTATGCTTGTACTCTGGCGGCAGCTCTTGCCGTTCGTACCAATCGAGATAGATCTCTAGCGCTTGGCAAAAAACTTCTGGCACTTCAATTATTCGGTCTTTTTTATTTCGACTAAAAGCGGCTGGTAAAACCCACTTTCTGTAGACCTCGCCCTTATCGCTAATTAACTGGTGCAAACGCAATAAATTGTGCTCAGTGAGCGACAAAGGAACGTATGCGAGCTGGCTTACTAGGTATCTATCTTTAAGCTCATATTTACCTGCACAGGCTTTATTAAAGAGTGAATCAATGTCGTTTTCAGTAAATATCTGCCTCAACATAATTTAGTTGCATAATCTTAATACATAACAATGCAATATAGATTACACTATCACAGTGCAATAACAAGGCAATTCATGCAATACGGTAGGGATGATATTGGAATAGTTAGCTAAAGGTTTTAGCATCTTTGTTCACCCATAGCATATTAAGTCTTGTTAAATTGAGTTAGGCTTACAAGTGGGCTCTAGTTAGTGGTTAGTGGTTAGTGAGGACTTATAATGACAAACATCTCTTATTTTCAACCTGCTTTATCCCGAGAGATTTGGTTTTATATCGAAACTCACTTTTACGGTGCTAAGTACGTAGCTGAACGTTGCGGCGTTACAATTAAGTCTTTACGTGAAAGCGTGTTCGCGGCAAGTTTAGATCTTGATTATTTAGAGCGAGTGATATTTTGCTGCGGGGCAAAATTCGCATTATCAATAAGTGATGAATTATTTGTGCAGCCTGATTACAGTGTTTGCTCAGGAAGTTTTCGTCACTGCAAAGGGCGGCAATCGATACGTAATTGCATTCCATTTTTAAGTGAGGCTAGTGGTGGCGGAGATATAAATGAGGGTGATTTTCTAACGACTTTAAAATTCGAAAATAGAGTGTTTGTTTTCTGCCACCAGCAATACCAGCATACACACGTAATAGAAGTTCACCCTTGCTGCAAAAGCCGCAAGAACCTTGAGGCTTTTCTAGATAAAAACTTATGTAACTATCAAAAACAAAGCAACCTTTCGCCACTCAGTCTTAGGGTACTAGAAACAATGATCTTATCATTTGATGACATTTTTAATAGGCACGAATATTCTAAAGCGGTATTGAATTTACATGATTGGGCAAATCATTTAGAGCATAGGGCAGACATACAGCATAACCTAAAAAGAACACTAGGGTTCGAATGATCTGAAACGGTCTATCTTTACCTGTTCACCGAATAGACTAGCTACTAAACTGCAGTAGAAATTTATTATTGGTTATAATAAGCACTTTTTTATTGTTTCTACCTGTTCGCTAGGTACCATCGCTTCCACTGATGAAAAGCCGAACTTATGTAACGCAATAATACGATGCCTGCCACCATCAACATGAGGCAATCCGTCATTTGATAAGATAATAATTGGCATATCAATCTCACCATTTGCAATTGCATTTTTAACCTTATCGTATCGTTCAGCGTGCAAACTCAAAAAGTGCCCTTCATCAAACGCTATTAGCTTTTTTATATCAACGCTAATGGTCACCAGCTTTGAGCCACAAAATTTACTAGCTGTTTTGATGAACCTTAACTTAGTTGGTCGCTTGTGTTTGTTGCATATTGGAATTTCTTGAACGGAGTTAAAATTGAATTTTTCTATTTTAGTTCTTTCTAATCGCTCAGGGAACGAAGAAAACAAAGCAAAATTTTGAGCCCTGGCTTCTGGCGATAATTCTTTCGGGGTATCAACAGCGCCTTCACCAAAAATATCATCAATGGTTAAATTGCATTTAGTTACTGTCATACTAAAAATTCCTTTTTAAACTCACTATTCAAAAGCTTCTTCAGGCATCGGCCACACAAAGATTTGTTTCTTGTGCTCAAATAAAGCACATATTTCAATAAGTGACATATCGTAACCGGTTATAGCACTCAATGCTTTTTTAGGGTTTGAATACACTTGTGCTGACTCGGGATTAGTACCCCAACCTCGCTTATGCTCACGACCGGTTAATTCTGAGAAAGTTAAATATTCATCGGTGTCTGTTTTATTTACAACAAACCCACATAATATGACCCCCGCTGAGAGCCCTATTCGCTTCAATTCACCCCTGCTGGGTGCGCGGACATCAACATTTGGCTTCTTTTTCCCGTAAATCGTCACTCAATATCTCCATTATTTGCGCGATAGACCAAGTTATAATAAAAGCGCTTTATAGTAAACGATTAGCATAGCTATAAGCCTTTGGCGCGAGCATAGCTATTTGAAATAGGCTTTTGATTATTTGAATCTATGACTTTGGAGCCTTTCAGTTCAGATATATCAATAAACTCAGGTCGATTCCTGCTGTGATAGTCAAAGTCTGCACGCAATCTATCAATATTTAATAAACCTCTTTTAAGCGCTTGAGTACAACCTCTTTCAAAACTATCAAACTCCGCACTATCTTCGCTGTATGTGTTTTTAGAGTAATTACCTGACTTTAATCCATCATCAAATGACATAAAACCACCATTAACTGTTTTTTTATACAGCATACCTTATGTAATGTTATTTCTACACTTTAGAAAGTAACCTCCAAGTCTATTTTTGAGTTATGGCTTCCTGGTGTTATATAGCAGTTGGTTACCTTAATTTTGAATTGGTAGCGCGATTTAGATTAGTTGTTAATATGTATAAAGGTAAATAGAGTTAGATCCTACTATGAGTAAGCACTCTAGCAGTAAACCTAGAGATGGTGCTCGTGCGCATAGACATTAATTTTGAACAGACCTATGATGCGTTTGATGAAACACTTAAAAACATAGATTAAGACAGGAATTTATATGGATTTTTTGATTGCGCTTGGAGAAAAGGGCAGCTTAGAAAGTATTGTATTACTGCTTTTTGTAACAGCCGTGACGCTTTTAGGTATTGTTGTAACAATGTGGTTTCGTATACGTAAAATACGCCAAGGGGGAAAAGCAAATGAAATTGCAGATAAAGCATTAAGAGTTACGCTTAACGATAACAAACCCAGCATAAGCTTAGCAGTTAGAATTATTGACAAGCCAAAATTACCTCTAGAGCACAATGCCAGTTTTACAATTGAAATGACGGCCTCTAACGCTGGTGAAAGGAATGTTGTATTTGAGCAAGTAACCGCTTACGTTGAGTTAAGAAAGCATGATGGCGCTTTTTCGCAGTCACTTGGTGAACATCGAATGCTTAAAGAAGAAAGGCCAGTTGTAGAGTCAGCCAAAAGTATAACTAGAAGGATTCAACTAGTTGTTGGAAATACAGCAGAGCCAAGAGTTAAAGTAAAACTAGAAGCTACCGTTAGGGTTGGAAATAACCCTGTTGAGACTGTTAAGTCTGACTTTTTAACAGATTTTATCTACTAACTAAATAAAGGGGCGCAAACTATGGGTGGGCAATTTAATCGACAATGGACTAATGGCCGTAATCAGTTTGATATAACAAGTGAAGATATGCCGGATCAAAAGCAGGCACCGAAGTACTTTACATTTGAGATTGGGCTTTCAGGCACTGGATTGTCGACCGCAGAATGGAACATTAACTTTACCTCCCAAGCTGACGTGCGCGCTGTAATTGGTGTGATAGTTAGCGGGATGTTTAATACAGAGGATAACGATCAACTTTCAAATAGATACTTGAAGGTTCGCGGTGAAAGCGGTTCGATTCAGTGGGCATCAAAGAAAATATCAAGTGATAGGCCAGATGTTTTAACCTGTGACCTGCCAATACCGTTTAGTGAGGATTAGACTCATGCTTAAATCAGAATTAATGGACTCGTTAAAGTTGGTGGTCGAGGATATGCCTGTAGTCATTTATTGTCCTGCTGGTGATTCTATTTTACCTTTAACTTCAGTTTTGCACGATGCACCGAAAACTTTCTTGCAAACAAGCGGGAAAAAGTACTATTCCACTGAAAAGCTATTAGAAAAGTTACAGAGGCTTGATTCAGAAATTCCCTTTGATGCTGAAGTGGTGTCAGGTGATGATTGGAATTATCAAGTAATAATTAGTGCTAGGCTTGAGGATGGCGCGTTTCTTTTGACCTTATCGCAACCAGTTTTCGAGTAATTATCCAATGGAATATTTAAAAATCTTCGGGTTGCTAGCTTCGCCCTTTATAATAATTTATTTAGTTATCAAATCTAAAATATTGGAGAGTAAACTAGTTAACCTTGTAGTTGGGGTTTTGTTTTCTGTGTACGCATTGGGTGTATGGGTTGAGCTGCAGTTTTTGAATTATTCTTCTTTATCCATTAAGGATGGGTATTTTGAACTAATCAGCGCAATATCAATTATACAGTTACCGATGGCCTTAATTTTTTGGTTTTATTTTTTTCATAAGTTTAGCCCGCAAAAAAGGTGAAACATGACGAAAGAGCCCCCTTTAATTTTAGTTAGAACCTGGTATGAGCTGCTTTCAAACGCAGATAATGAGGTTAGTAAGCGACATGCTGAAAAAATGTTAATTGGTGCGTTCGGAACGCCCCAAGCAATTGCTGCTTATTTGAAAAAGCACAAAATTATTTAATATCTAAAATTAGATTTTTAGACTGCTTATAATTGTACTTTAATTATTTAACTCAATAATGCGCGATTTGGATAGCTTGTTATCTTTTTATCAACTTTTAAAAGGAGAAAATCGATGACAACTTTTAATATAAATATTACAGCAGATGCAATTATTGACAGCAGTGTGTCGAATAAAGAAATTGGCCAAGCAATTAAAGCTGAGCGATTACGTAAAAAGCTAACAGCTTTGAAATTGACTCAGAGTATTGGTATCGGAGTTACGGCTCTGAAAAAGTACGAAGAAGGAGATGGTAAGGTTTCCACTTACGCACTCATGCAAATAGTTTGCGCGCTCGGGTACAATGGCGTATCAATACAGTGTTCAGATAATTAAGCAACCATGCTCAATACAATGACGTCACCCTTTGGTGGCGCTTTTTGTTTAATTTAAGCGGCGGTTTTTGCACAGCAAAATAATAATAATTAGAAGAGCTTGATAAAAAGTTAACACATGCAACGGAACTAAGAGTAGTTCAACAACCTTTTCATCACACACCTCTGGCAAAACATCCCAATTATTTAAAATTAAACATGAAATTATGACAATAACGGAACCTCGCACTGAGTTTTTCAAATCAGTCAATGATGGGAGCATGCATTGAGCCACTGCTAGTACAACCACCCATATAATCAAAAAAAATAATGCATCAATAATAGTGTTAATAGCTAAAATATCGGGCTGGGGAATAATAACTAAAGCGCAAACTCCGAGGTATAATGGAGCTAACCCAATTAGTGCATCAATAAAATAACCAGTAATACAAGAAGAGTTTTTATAAGCTATATACGCTGGTGGTGATTGTGAAAAATCGGGTATGAATTTAGCTTTTATTATTTTACGCAAAGTCAGCTTCGCGATTATGTAATGCGCTATCTCGTGTAATGGTACCCCAATAGAGAAAAGTAACCGTATAACGTGATTGTGAGCCTGTGTTTTTATTATTTGTCGGAGTGCAATGTTCAACACTAAAAAACATATGAGTTGTATGCTGTTGTTATTTAACTCCATACAAAGCCACATAGAGAGCTGATTTCAATACATACCACCAGCTCACTTTTGGATTCGGCATCACCCTGCCAACGCCTCAACGCTCGCTAACTCACTCAGGGCTGTATTTTGCATTAAGAGGGCTTCATCAATTTCTGTTAGCGTATTTAGGTCCATTTTTGAAATTATATTTAGATCAATTAATTTGTTGTCAGAAATCCATTTTACATTATATTTGGCTAGTAAAATTGATTTCGCTGAGTTAGTGCTTTTTATTGCTTTATTTAGGTGCTCAATTAAATCTTTGTACATAGCTAAACCCTTACCTGTCCATGCTTTTTAAAAATATCACCGGTGAGTGGATTAATAAATAAATCTCGCGGTAATGAAAAGTGACTCATATTTATTTCTGGATTTTTTTCTAGAAAACTATCGCGAGCATTTTTGTTTTTAAAATATTCACTTGTAGGGATAGTAGTAAAGCTCTTATTAATTTCATTTTTCCTTAGTGCAACTTCTATCTCCTCAGTACTCTCAACTGCTTTCTTTAATTCTGAATAAATGGCGTAATCCACGCCACTCATGCGCTCTCTGTAATCACCAGTGTTTGTTTTGCTTAGTTCATTATGATGCATTACGAATGCTCGTAATGCCCGTTGAGTTTGTTTGTGTACTTCAATCAATGACATATCATTACCGCTTATTTATTTCTACGCACTTAACTTAAATAGGATGCATGGTTATTAAACTTCAAGATAACTGAGAATAAGGGTCTAAGGAGTGTCACATAACACCCCTTAAGGCCTGCTTACTTTTAGTTATAGTAAATACGATCTGTTATTGAGCACTTGTTGCCACTAAGCGACCAGCCCGAAGGACATACTAAAGTGCTTTGCGCGGATACAGTTTTCTTACAGCTATTCCCAGATAAATAATATCCGCTGGAGCAAGTATAACTAAATGAGGTTGAGGTTGTGGTTGTACAGCTAGTGCCGCTCAAAGTGCCACCATTTGGACATGAGTAAACAAGCGAGGCTGATACTTGTTTATTACACTTAGTGCCAGCCTGTGAATAACCAGCAGGACAAGAGTAATTAAAGCTTGCTATTTGAGTCTTAAGGCAGCTACTGCCGCTTGCAGTGTATCCCGCAGGGCATGATACTGCGGCAGGGCTTGTTGATACTGTTCTTTCACAATAATAGGGTTTACCTTTATCTTGGTAGCCTGCAGGGCAAGAAAACGATGGGAAATCTCCAGTTGGGACTCCACTAGAGTTAGTACACACTTGAACTGTAGCCATAATTTGCCCTGCAGGGCAGGCAAGAACCATGAATTTCTCTTCTTTGGTTACACAGCTACTCCCACTAAGCGAGCCACCTGAAGGGCATGAATATGATGGCGTTGCGCTTACTGTTTTAGAGCAGTTAGTGGAGTTTTTCGAATACCCCGAAGGGCAGTAGGTTGAGGCGTTTATTTGACTGTTTTTAGTACACGAATTACCACTTCTACTATATCCGCTTGGGCAAGACGATGTTGCTGGGCCTGTTGAGGAGCTTCGGCACGCACCGCCGCTGTAGCTTGTTCCTGCCGGACAAGTAACAGTACCCGCAATGCTAATAGTTTTTTTGCAGTCCCCTGTGCTTGAATTGTAAGAATAACCTGCAGGACAGCTATTTCCAGCCGTTTGAACGGATGTTTTATAGCAAAGGTTGCTGTCATCGACTAACGTGTAACCTGCGGGGCATTGGATACCTTTAACATCTAATGTAATTGTGTAATCACCAGAACCAGCAGCCCCCACTACACCGGGATGTATTGGTATATCCAACCCACGATTACTGTTTACTGATTTTGTAAACTGAACAGTCTCACCGACACCAACAGTCTTACCATAAACAACGACTGCGCTTGGCGCGTTACTGTGAAGTTTGAAGTTGATGGTTTGCTCACCGTACGCTCTATCACCTAGCGTGGTGTAAAGTGGTGGAATGTTAATAACTGAAAAAGGGGTATTGTTATTGTATTTAATAGGTGATGCAGCTGAAAGGGTTTTAATTTCAGGGGATGCAATGTTTGTGTTTGCGGCTTTAGCTGTTAGCGATAAAAGTAACAGTGTTAAACCAATGTATAGTAACTTCATGTATGCGCTCCAATAATCGTATTGGAGTATTTAAACAGATGGAAGCGCTAGAGAAGCTTAAATTTTTCTTTCAATTTAGAAAAAAATCGCCCAATTTTTAACTGTTCGTTTATTTGCCGGTCAGAAAGTATGGCCACCCCTGCCATTTATCTTTGTAGAAGCGTTCTGGGTTTGACGGTATTTTGGATGGGCGTCCCCCTTCCCTTCCTAACTCTCGGAAATCAGACATGGTTTTAAGCTCAAGCGTTCTAACGAGGCTACATGCCTCTTCAAAGCTTAAGTATTTACTATTTTCTATGTTCTTTTTATTTAGAATTTCAGACCATTTACAGCCATAAACATTAGGCGGTCTTTTAGGTAGGTTTTTTGGGAAGTCTTTTTTCTCACTAGCCTCAAGCCATAACTTAATTGAACACAAGTTGTGAGTTTTCGCATACTCTTTGACGGCCGCTAGTGACCCATATTTGCTACTGTTCATATCTTTAAGCTTTGGTTATACAATTTTTTATTATA
>NZ_LYRQ01000050.1:0-31013 GCF_001661605.1 Pseudoalteromonas sp. MQS005
TATGTTTCTTTTTATTATAATTTAACTTATTGATTTTAAATGTTTATTTATTTAAGCCCCAGTGGTTGTTGCTAAAAAGCAACAAAATCATGGTTTATTTTTATTAAAATGCTTCAAAATCATTCTAACTACATGTTTTTAAATAACTTTAAAAACATGGCATCGAAGTTGTAATACCTAAGCTGTATTTAGCAAAAACGTGATAAAGCACATCGCTTCATTGCACAACCTAATGAAGGAATTACATTATGAAAACACTTAAATCAACACTGGTATTAATGGCTTTAGCTTCTTCATCAGCGGCTTTTGCAGCAACCGATTTTGACACACTCGATGTGGATGGCAACGGCGCTATTAGCCAAGCTGAAGCATCAGTTGACGCCTCACTTATGAGCCAGTTTACTGAGCTTGATACTGATCAAAACGGTGAGTTATCTAAAGCAGAGTTTTCTAAGGCGTAACCAGCTTTAGTGCTCAATACTACTACTGATTCTGAGTTGCCCAAGACAACCTAAATAGGCAAGGGAGCCTATGACAAAGAATCGCAAGGATATGAGGTTGATAGTTTTGAGCCAATTATTTTTTATTTGACGAACATTGCACACTTTGAAGGATTATATTATGAAAAAGTTACAATCAACACTGGTATTAATGGCGCTTGCTTCTTCATCTGCAGTATTTGCAAGCACAGACTTTGAAACGCTTGATGTAGATGGCAGTGGCACCATCAGCCAAGCAGAGGCATCGGTTGCTGCTGAGCTTATGGAGCAGTTTGCAGAGCTAGATGTAGATGGTAATGGTGAACTTTCTAAAGACGAATTTTCAGCGTACTAGTTTCCCTTAAGGATCTTTGAAAAGGACTTCTTACCATTTTAATTAAGGCATTTAGCCTAAGGATTAATTATGAAAACATTTACTAAAACACTCGCTTTAATTGCACTTGCTTCATCTTCAGCGGCTTTTGCTGCGGTTGACTTTGATTCTTTCGATACTGATGGCGACGGCGTCATTAGCCAGTCTGAAGCACAAGCTAACTCACAACTAGCTCAATTATTTGATGATTTAGATGTTGATAGCAACGGTGAGCTTTCAAAAGAAGAGTTCGCAAAAGTTCAGTAATTACATTACGGATTAAAGCGTTTATGTAATTTGTAAACGAGACATAAAAAGCAGCTAAGTAGTAAATACTCAGCTGCTTTTTTGTGCGTGGCGGGAAATAGTCTGTGCAGTTGTCACTAAAATAGTGCAATGGCGTCAATGAATTTAAATTAAATTATTGATTTTTAAGTTCTTTAATTTTTGGTTTTAAACTTGCTTAGCTGTTGATTAGGGTATTTAAGGAGCCTAACTATGGCGAGAATGAGTTATATCAGTAGTGTAGAGCGCTATAACGAATATGAGCAGATAATACATAGCTTATTAGAATCAATTTTAATGAGTATAGATGACGGCATCGCTAATAATCGTGATATGCGCTATTTAACAAAGCATTATCCTTTTTTAGAATTACAATACTGTTTAGACGAGAAGGGCTCACAACAGGGCAATAACGTTTGCTTTAAACGTGCCTACAATAAAAAATTGGCACAGAGAGGCAATAATCAGGATTTAAGTGAGCGGCCTTATTTTTTAAATGTAAAAGCCTGTAATGCTATTTGTTTTACTGCGCCTTATATTTCTATTGCGACCAACCATTTATGTATATCTGCGATTAAAGAATTAAACAAACCTATCAATAATCAACATTATTTAGTTGTTGATGTAAGTTTAACGCAGCTTATTGAGTTTGTGATGGGTGATACCGCTCGTGCGACTATGTCACCTTATTTTAAAGCAGGTTATGGCATTATTGTGGCGTGCTTATTTAGTTTGGTGCTTTTTTTACTCAACATCGTATTTATCGACATCTATGAATTAATAACTCACGTAAATAGTTCGTCCGATCCCCTAGAACCCTTTAGCATCATTATTTATATCACGTTAGCATTGGCTGTTTTTGATCTTGGCAAAACAATTCTTGAGGAAGAAATCCTCATGCATAAAGATATTTTTAGACACTCATCAACACGACGAACCATTACCCGGTTTATCTCTACCGTGTTAATTGCTATATCAATTGAAGCACTACTCACTATGTTTAAAGCCGCATTAGGGCAATCAGAGTATTTAATGCCAGCTATAGCGATGATGCTTGCAGTGGTGGGACTTTTTAATTGCTTTAGCGATATATGTGTATTTAGGGGCAAAAGCTGAAACATTGCTTACACAGGCACGGGTAAAACTAAAATCCTCCGAGTAGGAGGATTTTAAATAGTAATGTTTAATTGTATTTATTGTTTGTCAGCGGTGCGTTTAGTTTTAAAGTCAGACTCGCTTGTCCATTTTGGCCAATCACCGTTATTCGCCAGTTGTGAGGCTATATCAACAATCAGTTCTACATCTTGTTTTACCCCACCTAATGACCAATCTGCTGAGTAATCGTCAGCTTCTTTATGGTATTTATGAGTGATGTAGTCAGGATCGGTATCACCTAGGCTCATAAACAGTAAGCTTGGCACACCTTGTTTGGCGAGTGAAAAATGATCCGATCTAAAAAATAAGCCATTTTGTGCACGTGGATCCAGTTTAACTTGACGTCCTTGCGCGTTTGCGGCTTTAGCTAAATAGTGTTCCATAGTCGAGAGGTCTTTACCGTACTGTAAAATATAGTCGGTGCTATCGAGTACGTTCATCCCATCAATATTTAGTAGGGCAACCATATTCTTTGTTGGGATCACGTCACCAGAGGCAAACTGGGCTGAACCAATTAAACCGGTTTCTTCGGCGGTGAAGTTGGCAAAAATAATCGAGCGTTTAAACGGTGTTTGCTGATGCATTTTTTGCATTATACGAGCAATCTCAAGGGTGGCCGCTGTGCCTGATGCGTTATCAACGGCGCCATTATAAATTTTAGGACCGCTGTCAGTTTGTTTAGTGCCAAAGTGATCCCAATGGGCACTAATAACGATGTATTCATCTGGGCTTTCACTGCCTGTGATTTTTGCGACCACATTATGTGATTTTGCATGTGACACTTCGTTTTTAAATGCAAGGGTCGCTTTTAAATTCAACACTTTAGCTTGAAATTGCTCACTAAGTGCTTGTTGTTTTAATTGTTGGTAATTTAAGTGTGCTGATGCAAATATTTGCTCGGTGGCATCGAGTGTTAGCCAGCCCATAACGGGCAATTTAGATGCATTGAGGTTGTTATCCATTAGACTGTATTTAGTGCCGGTATTTGAGCTTTCAACTACCCCCCAAGGGTATGCGGCAGGAGCTGTTTCGTGAACAATAAAGACCGCTTTAGCGCCTTGGCGCGCGGCTTCTTCATATTTATAAGTCCAACGACCATAATAAGTCATGGCATTACCAGTAAATAACGTATCGTCTTGAGTGGCAAAGCCCGGATCGTTTACCAGCACAATAACGGTTTTACCGGTTACATCAATATTGGCGTAGTCGTTCCAGTTATATTCAGGGGCATTTATACCATAACCGACAAAGACCACATCAGAATTGCGAACATCAATAACAGGCTGTAATTGTTTAGTACGAGCAGTAAAGTCTTTACCCGCTTTAAAGCTTAAATCACCCATGGTCAATTGCATGTTTTGATCTGCGGTGATCATGGCCATTTTAACCGGATGTAAAAAATCACCGTTATAGGCACCAGTTAACCCTATGGCTTTGTATTGTTCACTCAAATAGCCAACGGTTTTTACTTCACCCAATGTTAATGGACCGCGGCCTTCAAAGTCATCAGAGGCAAGGGTTTTAATATGCTGTTTTATATTATTTAAACTAACGCCCGGACTGTTTTCGAGCGAGGAAGTGGGGGTTGCAGACTCTGAGCAACCCGTTAGTACAATAACTAAAAAAAATGTGATGGTTTTTATATAAGACATAATAAGTTAGGAAATAATATTTTTTCGACTATAACCCCAAACAATAACACAATGCGAATTTTTATCCCTTTTAAACCTATTTTTATGCAGCTTACCTCTTTGGCCCTTTACCCATTAACAGCCATTAGGTAAGTTAAAAATAATAACAAAAGGGATAAGTAATGAAGCAATTTAATCGTCGGGATTTTTTAAAGGCAGCCAGTGTAGCTGCCGCTGCTGGTGTGGTTAGTGGCTGTGCATCTAGTGGCAGTGTTCATACTAGCGCGCCTATGCAACAAGGGCGCTCCGTTATCGGTTTGGTCGCACCTAAAATGGATGTGGTGAGAGTAGGGTTTATTGGTTTGGGTCAGCGCGGGTATGGCCATGTAAAGCGTATGAGCCACATTGAAGGCACTCAAATAGTGGCTATTTGCGATACTCATACAGAGGTTTTAGAACGTGCCGCTAATTATTTAGTTGATACGGGAGTGGCAAAGCCTGCATTGTATAGTGGCAGTGAGCGCGCTTATCAACAAATGCTCGAACGACAAGATATTGATATTGTTATTATTTCAACACCATGGGCATGGCATGCGCCAATGGCTATCGATACCATGAACAGCGCAAAACATGCTTTTGTTGAAGTGCCTCTGGCACTTACTGTTGATGAAATGTGGCAAATTGTCGATACCGCAGAGCGTACGCAAAAAAACTGCATGATGATGGAAAATGTTAACTACGGCCGCGACGAGTTAATGGTATTAAACATGGTACGCCAAGGTGTATTTGGGGAGCTGTTACATGGCGAAGCGGCGTATATTCATGAACTGCGCTGGCAAATGAAAGAGCTTGAGCACAAAACAGGCTCATGGCGAACGCAGTGGCATGCAAGACGTGACGGTAATTTATATCCTACGCATGGATTAGGGCCGGTATCGCAATACATGAATATAAATCGTGGCGATCGGTTCGATTTTTTAACCTCAATGAGCTCACCTTCACTTGGCCGAAGCGCCTATGCGCAACGTGAGTTTGATGCCGATCATCCCCGTAACCAGCTCAATTATATTGCCGGTGACATGAACACGACGCTGATTAAAACTCTCAAAGGGCGCAGTATTATGGTGCAGCACGATACGACAACCCCTCGGCCGTACTCACGACATAACTTAATACAAGGCACGAATGGCGTGTTTGCCGGTTTCCCTAATCGTATTGCCCTTGAAACTGGTGGCTCAAAAAGTTTTCATGAGTGGGATTATGATATGAGCGCATGGTATGAGCAGTACGACCATCCCTTATGGACAAAAATGGGTGAAGAGGCGCAGCGCAATGGTGGTCACGGTGGCATGGACTTTTTAATGTTTTGGCGGATGATTTACTGCTTAAGAAATGGTGAACCGCTAGATCAAGACGTTTATGACGGGGCGGCATGGTCGGTTATTTCGCCGTTATCAGCCCAGTCTGTGAGTGAGCGTAGCCGCTCAATAGATATTCCCGATTTTACTCGCGGGGCATGGCAAACCGCACAGCCTTTGGGCATTGTAAGCTAAGCCAAATAAAAAAAGAGCGCATGCGCTCTTTTTTTATTTATTGGTTATGTTTATTAGCTACTTCTCACATCAACCTTGAGTTTAAGCTTTTGGCCTGGCTGTAAGTATTTTTGCCCAGCTAAGTCATTCCATTTAATTATATCGCTCACGGTTAAATTAAACTTAGAGGCTATACGCGCTAATGAATCACCCCGACGCACTTTATAAGTAATAGTGCGATTGGTGTTATTCGCTGACTCTTTAGGCTGATTTGCTGATTTATAAACAACCAATTTTTGATTTAAACGCAGTACTGCATTTTTCTTCAGCTTATTCCACTTAGCTAATTCACCCATAGTGACATCGTATTCGCGGCTTATGTCCCACAATGTGTCGCCACTTTTTACCGTGTGTGAGAGCTTAGTACGCAAACTTTTATTAGCGGCCGCGCGTACTTGCTGAGGTAAATGTTCACTGTTAATTTTACCATCTGTTAGCGGCACTAAAATTTGTTGGCCAACACGAATGACGTTTGAATTAAGCTTATTTAATGACTTTATTGCATTGGTGCTAGTGGTAAATTTACTGGCAATTACCGACAGGCTATCACCTTTTTTAACTTTGTATTGTTGCCAGCGAAGACGATTTTTAATGTCAGTTGCAGCCAATTTTTCTGTAAATTGCTCTACTTTATCGGTGGGTATTAATAAAAAGTGTGGGCCATCAGGGTCTGTTGCCCAGCGGTTAAATCCAGGGTTTAGTCTGTATAGCTCGGTAAGGGTCATGTCAGCCATATCGGCTGCCAGCGCTAAATCAATCTGTGACTCAATATTGACCACTTCAACCACTTGCGCGTTAATGATAGGCTTCCATGACACATTAAAATCATCAGCGCGCTTTAATAAATCGGCTAATGCTAATAATTTAGGCACGTAGGCAGTGGTTTCACGAGGTAAATCAAGTGACCAAAAATCGGTAGGTAAATGCTTTTTACGATTCTTTTTAATCGCACGCAGTAAGCGGCCTTCACCTGAGTTATAAGCTGCAATTGCGTTCAGCCAGTCACCCTCAAGGGTTTTGTGTAAGTATGAGAGATAATCAAGCGCTGCGCGAGTTGATTGCACAATGTCGCGACGGCCGTCATACCACCAGTTTTGTTTTAAATCAAAACGCTCGCCGGTTGCTGGCATAAATTGCCAAATACCCGATGCGGTGCGATGCGAGTAGCCATAAGGGTCAAAAGCACTTTCTACTATAGGTAAAAGTGCAATTTCGATTGGCATTTCACGCTTTTCAATTTCTTCAACAATAAAGTGCAAATACGGCTCAGCACGTTTAGAGATACGATCTAAGTATGCTTGATGGCGCGCATAATAGTTACGCTCAGCGACCACTGGGCGATTTTGGGGAATATCGATAGATAATTGGTAACGAATACGCTCCCAAACATCGTCAAACACAGGGGCTTCCTCTTCGATATCGTTCACTTGTTGATATTGCGCGTTCATCATCAGCGCCGTGCTAATATCGTTTGGGCTTGCGCCTTCAAGCTGGTCTAGTGCCTGATTTTGTGAATCTGTGTTTAACGTTGTCAGTGTTTGACAACCGCTTAGCGTCATCACTAAGACCAATAAAAGAGGAGATTTATTCATAAATACCAATACATAGGGTAAAAAACTCGGCGAATACTACCCATAATGAGTCAACATTGCCACTTATGACCGTTAAAAGTTCCAAACAAATATGATTAGAAAATGTTAACTTATTGTTTATTAACTAATCGTTTTATTATTGTTGTTAGCGCATGTTTAACCTTGAAAGGTCAACAGGCCCAAATTAAAAATGATCTTTGAACTTTCTCAGACTAGCAAAGTTTTCCCAAGGTTCATTGTTTTTTGTAACTAAACAATATTCTTTTGGTATTAATTCTGTAATGTTTGGCAAATTACTACGCATAAAAGGGTTAATTTTTAGCTCTTGGCCTATGGTACTTGGCAACGTTATTTCATCTTTATTACGCAATTCATCCACTTGCTGGCTGTAAGCGAGTAACTCGGGGTTTCGTGGCTCAACCGCTTTTGCAAACGCCAAATTCGCCTGGGTGTATTCATGAGTGCAATACACTTTGCAATCACTCGGTAGTGCACTAAGTTTATTAAATGAATGCCACATTTGTTCTGGAGTGCCTTCAAATAAGCGCCCACAACCACCGCTAAATAATGTGTCGCCAGTAAAGGCAAGTGCATCATTAACATAACAAATATGATCGAGTGTGTGGCCAGGCGTGGTGATAATATTAAATGAGGTGCCTAAAACGGTAATCGTTTGGTCTTCATTTAAAGGCTCTGTTATTCCTTTAAATGGACTGTTACTTGGGCCGTAAACCTCAACGTTTGGATACTGTTTTACTAATTGGCCAACGCCATCAGTGTGATCATAATGATGATGCGTTATTAAAATACCGCCTAGGGTTAAATTATACTGTGCTAAATGCTCAGTGACCGGCGCAGATTGGCCAGGGTCAACCACCCACGCTTGATTATTATGCTCGGTGGTTAAGCACCAAATGTAGTTATCAGAAAAGGCTTTAATTGCTTTGACTTGCACCATGTATCGTTGCTCTATAAAGTGGTATTTAATTAATATTATAACGAGCTTATATAATGAAACCAGCCCTTAGTTTTCAAGAAGGCCCCAAACCGTTGTCATGGCAACAGTTTCCGCATGGTGATTATTTACGTTGTGATATAGAACGCAAATTGTCGCCGTGGTTACCACGTATGTTTGGCTATCATATGCTTAAATTGGGTAATTTAAGTGGCGAGTTAGATACCAGCAAAAGTTCCATTAAGCATCAAGTATGCGTTGCAGAGCCAGGCCCTTATACCGGAGTGGTGGCTGACATAGACGAACTGCCTTTTTATGAGCACTCTATAGATGCTTGCATTATGAGCCATTGTTTAGAGTATCACTCAGATCCGCATCATATATTACGTGAGGCTCATCGTACGCTTATTCCCGGCGGTTATATTGCCATTACCGGTTTTAATCCTTTTAGCTTTTGTGGGTTAGCGCAATTACTGCCATTTAGTGGTCAAAAATTACCGTGGACAGGGCGCTTTTTTACCCCTGCACGGGTAAAAGACTGGCTTAATTTGCTTGGGTTTGAAATTGTGGCCGATGAACGCTTTATTTATTCATCGTTGGCACGCGGTAACCGGTTGTCGCGGTTTGCGTTTTGGCGCAGCTTTACCAAGCAATATTTAAAACCTATGGGCAGTGTATATTTGCTGGTGGCACGAAAGCGTGTTGCGCCACTTACGCCAATAAAACCTAAGTGGCATGCACGGCCACAATTTGCGCCAATAAAAGGGGTAGGGCTTAGGCAGACCTCAAAGCAACATTATCAGCAAAATAAAAAATAGTGCGATATTGAGGGTTACGGTTGGTAACCTTCATCATCAATTAAGTTGTTGCCGCTGGCCGCATCACGGGCAAGGTCGTCAACAATTTCATTATATTTATGGCCACTGTGACCTTTTACCCATTTCCAAGTAACATCGTGCTCGGCGCAGGCTTTATCGAGACGTTTCCATAAGTCGACATTTTTAACCGGCTTTTTAGCAGAGGTTTGCCAACCGCGTTTTTTCCAATTGGTGATCCACGACTCAATGCCTTGTTTTACGTATTGGCTATCGGTAGTCAGGGTAACAGGGCATGAACGATTAAGTGATTCTAGCGCAACAATGGCAGCTAGCATTTCCATGCGGTTGTTTGTTGTGAGTTTGTAACCTTGACTTAATTTTTTTTCATGGGCTTCATAAATCATAAAAATACCATAACCACCGGGGCCTGGATTACCTAAACACGAACCATCGGTGTAAATCTCTACGGTTTTTTGCACTGTTTTACCTTGATATTATGTACAATAAAGTGATTATAGAAAGATACCAGAGTCAGGCTTAATTCGATATGGCACGCAGACAAATAGTTTTAGATACAGAAACCACCGGCATCGACCCTAAACAAGGGCATCGTATTATTGAGATAGGCTGTGTGGAGCTAATGAATCGTCGGTTAACCGGCAATAATTTTCACGTTTACATAAATCCACAACGCAGCATTGAAGAAGAAGCAATCGACGTTCACGGTATTACCAACGAATTTTTACGTGACAAACCGCTTTTTAGAGACATTGCCCAAGAGTTTTTTGACTATATTAAAGACGCAGAACTCGTTATTCATAACGCGCCGTTCGATATTGGCCATATGGATAATGAATTTGCTTTATTAAATCAAGGTTATCAAAACACCCATGATTTTTGTGGCGTGCTTGATACCCTTAAAATGGCGCGTGACTTGCATCCAGGACAAAAGAACAACCTAGATGCGCTTTGCCGTCGCTACGATGTTGATAACACTAAGCGGACGTTACACGGCGCCTTACTGGATTCTGAGATTTTAGCCGATGTTTACCTGGCAATGACCGGGGGACAAGTAAAGCTAAATCTTAATCAAAATAAAGATGACTCAAGTGAAGATCAAAAGGGCGGTATTAGGCGCTTAAACAGCGATAGAGCCCCATTGGTTGTTGTAGCAGCAAGCGAAGCAGAGCAAAGCGCACATCAATCACGTTTAGACATTGTACAAAAGGAGGGCGGCCATTGTTTATGGCGCGCTGAATAAGGCACTATTATGAAAACGCTATTAGTAGTTTCACTGTTTTTAATCGCCGCGTGCTTCATTCCCGATGCACACAGCGTTAAACAAGTTGAAGAGTTAAAAGGCAGCGGAAAACAAAATGAAATACCGTTACTGGATAACCGTTTTCGTATAGATGACAAAATTGATGAAATAAAATTAATATTTTTTAGACGTCCTGGGTCGCCTGCCGTTATTTTAGTTAGACCCGATGGCACTAAATACTTTGCAACCAATGCGGTAAGAAACACCAGCCTAGATTGGTACGACGAATTAAATTACGACCTAGTGGTTATTCGCAACCCTATGCCTGGGCCATGGCAAGTTATTGGCCAAATAATGCCACAGAGCCGTATTGTTGTAATTGGTGAGCTATCACTTAAGGTTGATCCACTCCCTAAGATTCTTTTTCAGGGTGAAACTGTAAAGGTAACCGGTGAGATTTTAAATGATGGCGAGCCCATTCGCGCTAATCTTTTCAAAGATGCGGTATCGCTCAATGTGAGTTTTGTGAGTACCAATAATGAAAATTTTGAAAATTTTGGAGCGGGCATACAGCAAGTTACTGAATTTAAAGACGATGGCTACGGATTTGATGAAAGTGCAAAAGACGGTGTGTTTACGGGTGAGTTTACCTTAAATTTCACTCCAGGCGAGTGGCGGCCAGAACTTTATATTACCACCGATGTCCTTGAGCGACGAGTTGTTCAAGACACGATAGTTGTGCATGAGCCGCCTTTTAGTTTTACCTCAGTTGAAGCAACCGATGAGGGGGACGATCACCGTATTACTATAAATATTGATGAAAAGTTATTAAAGCCTGAAACCGTGATCATGCAAGGGAAAATTTATTATCCCAATAATGAAGAGCAAGTATTTTACTTAGACACTAATAACACCGCAGTAAGAGAACTGGCTTTACAAGATTACGGATGGGGACGTTACAACATTGAAATTTCTGTGTTTGGCTCAACAGTAAATGACAGAGAGTTTATGGCTACGTTGCCAACCTATTTATTTGAAATAGAAAGACCGATAGAAGTTATTCCTGAAATTCCAAAAGCGAGCATCATTAAGGAAGAAAATATTCCAGAGCCTGTTATAAAACCAAAATTAATGGCCACGGGATTAATGGTTAGTTTAATTATTGGTGGGAATTTGGCCATATTATTTATTGGTTGGTTATGTATTCGTGTTTTTGTGCAGAATAAACCGATAAAACTTAAATTGAATTTTGCTTTTTTAAAGAAAAAGAAAGCAACCGAGGCAAAAAAATCAGATCAGCAAAAAACAACTGATGCAGAAAATGGCTCAAAAAATGACAAAACAGGTGAAATTTTAAACCTTTCGATGTCAGATGACTAAAAAACCTGTAAAAAAACAAAAAAGCCCTTGACGAAGTAGGGGCTGGTTCGTATTATTCACGCCGCTGTCAGGGGAGACTCAGACATCAACGAAAATGCGGAGTGGTAGTTCAGTTGGTTAGAATACCGGCCTGTCACGCCGGGGGTCGCGGGTTCGAGTCCCGTCCACTCCGCCAATTTTCGACAATTTGTAAGTAAAAGCTGGAGTGGTAGTTCAGTTGGTTAGAATACCGGCCTGTCACGCCGGGGGTCGCGGGTTCGAGTCCCGTCCACTCCGCCAACACTTACACAACATATGGTTGTAAAACATATTCTTATTATGGAGTGGTAGTTCAGTTGGTTAGAATCGCCAACTATTTCGCCGGGGGTCGCGGGTTCGAGTCCCGTCCACTCCGCCAACACTTACACAACATATGGTTGTAAAACATATTCTTATTATGGAGTGGTAGTTCAGTTGGTTAGAATACCGGCCTGTCACGCCGGGGGTCGCGGGTTCGAGTCCCGTCCACTCCGCCAATAAGAAAAAATAACAGTTTAAATACGCGCTGGAGTGGTAGTTCAGTTGGTTAGAATACCGGCCTGTCACGCCGGGGGTCGCGGGTTCGAGTCCCGTCCACTCCGCCAACTATTTAAACACTGTTATATTACAAAATTTGTATGCTGGAGTGGTAGTTCAGTTGGTTAGAATACCGGCCTGTCACGCCGGGGGTCGCGGGTTCGAGTCCCGTCCACTCCGCCAACTATTTAAACACTGTTATATTACAAAATTTGTATGCTGGAGTGGTAGTTCAGTTGGTTAGAATACCGGCCTGTCACGCCGGGGGTCGCGGGTTCGAGTCCCGTCCACTCCGCCAACAAATTAAGTAATGACAAGTAAAAAGATATCTCTGCGGAGTGGTAGTTCAGTTGGTTAGAATACCGGCCTGTCACGCCGGGGGTCGCGGGTTCGAGTCCCGTCCACTCCGCCATTTGATATCGTAACAAAATTAGTAAGTGCATTACCCCATGCACATACCACTGCGGAGTGGTAGTTCAGTTGGTTAGAATACCGGCCTGTCACGCCGGGGGTCGCGGGTTCGAGTCCCGTCCACTCCGCCACTTGTTATTTCCTCAATAACAAGCAATAAATAATTTACTTATTAATAAATCCAAACATCATTTTTATCAGCTATCAGCTATCAGCTATCAGCTATCAGCTATCAGCTATCAGCTCGACTCTTATATACTAACCTGCTAATATTCTTGTCTATTCTTCAATATTCAGCTTCTTATCTCTGCATGAATTACCAAGAATCTAATCTCACTTTAAAAAAGGAAGCATTAAGATGAGTACATTAGGTCAGCAATTAAAGCAGCTAAGAAATAATAAAAAATTGAGCCAACCTGAATTTGCCCAGCAAGTAGGTATAGAGCAAAGTTATTTATCAAAACTTGAAAACGATAAATCAATTCCCTCGAATGAAATATTTAGAGCTTTATTGATAGCATTAGACCTTTCAATTGATGAGTTTATGAAGCCCCTTACCTACAGCCATGACAAAACAAGACTCATGCAAATACCCGATTTAGAGCTGTGGTTTAAAAGTAAAGCAGTAAAGAGCTCAGTCGCACAGCGTAAAATTATATACCTCACTATGTTTCTGATTTCTTTTGGCTGTGCATTATTTTATGCAGGACATAAAAATTATCTGTTCAATGAACGCTTTTACGAATATAAATCACTGGGTGTGATCAAAAATGATGAACCTCTAAATATATATACTCATTGGAGCAATTATATTATTGATTCAAACCGCGAGAAAAGAGAGGAAAAAACTCGTGAAATGCTGGCCAGAAGGTTACCCAGTTTTAAGTTAATGGATGAATACATCGGTGAATCATTTGTTGAAGAAGTCGAGGGAGGTAAACGACTTTATAACGTAGATGAACTCTCGCGAACAATACCACATGCAGGCAATAGTTGGTTTGAGTTTTTAGGTATTTTGGCTGCTGTATTTGGTTTGGCGTTCGCTTTACTGGAACCCAGATTAACCAAGCAATAAAAAAGTAATAAAAAGCCTGCGTACATGAAAACGCAGCAGGCTTTAATATAAATTGGCTTGCAATTATCCTTGTGGGCCAAATAACTCTTTTAAGTAAGTATCTAAAAAGTTGAGTTAGGCGTTTGAGGCGCTGATACGGTTTTCTTTTTTGCTAAAACCGTGTCCTTCATCATCAAATAATACATATTCTACTGGCACACCATTAGCTTTAACCGCAGCAACCAACTCATCGCTTTCAACTTGTAATACGCGTGGATCATTAGCACCTTGTATTACCATTAAAGGCTTAGTGATGTTATCGGCATGAAACAGCGGTGAAATAGCACGGTGACGTTCACCATCGGTGGCAGGATCGCCCATTTCATCGTAAAGCGCCTTTTTAAAGCTTTCCCACCATGGTGGAATTGAGTTCAGTGTGCGTACCCAGTTAGTCACACCAAAAATATTGATACCTACTTTGAACTCTTCCGGTTTAAAGGCAAGCGCGGCTGCGGTCATAAAACCGCCGTAGCTACCACCCATGATGCCGATTTTATCTGCATCGACCCAGTCTAGGCTTTGTAAGTGTTTTTTACCGTAGATAATATCTTGTAGATCATCGGTGCCATGTTTTTTATCGTCTAAATGGAAAAATGTTTTACCATAGCCTGAGCTACCGCGGTTATTGACGGCAAAAATAGCATAGCCATGATTAACTAAATGTTGCTGCATTGCGCTATAACCAGTTCGGCTTTGCCCACCTGGGCCGCCATGCACCCAAATAAGTGCAGGTACTTTATTGGTGCTGCTGGCTTGTTTTGGTTTGTATAATACGCCCGGTATTTCTAAACCATCAAAACTTTTAAAGCGCACAATGGTGCTCTCTACTAAGTCGTTTTGATCTATATCTTCACTTAATGTGTTGGTAAGTTGCTTGGCTTCATTACTGCCAACTTGCCAAACAAATAAGTTGCTTGGTGAGGTATCTGAATTTAAATAAAACGCCATGGTTTTCTCATCGCTTGAGAAATTCACACCACGTAGATTTCCCGCAGGTAATTTAGGCATGGCAATTTCATCCCCTGTTTGCGTGTCTTTTACTGTGACCTTTGTGCTGGCATCAGCATTTACACCGCTTACTTGGTATCGCCCAGATTTAGAAAAATCAATAAAGCTAACGTCCCAATCATCTTTTAATGCTGGACTGTGCTTGCCTGTGGCGAGCTCATATTGCCACACCTCTGAAAACTCTCCTTTAGCGTCTGTTGAGTAGTATAAATATTTGCTGTCTACAGAGAAGGTCTCAGGCGTATATTGTGCTGGTGTATCGTGTTTTGAAATTAATTGCGGCTTGAGGGTTTTCTTATAGGTATCAAGAATAAACGTATCGCTGTCTTTATTGGTGTTATTTTTAGACAGCGCAATGTAGCGTCCATCGGGGCTAATTGCGCCCACATCTAGTCCTTGTGTGTTTTGATAAACGGGCGTGACTTTATAGGTTTTGCTATCTACGCGATACAAGTCCATAAACTTGGCATCGCGTTGATTACTGGTAATAAAAAACTGACTGCCATCTTTAGTAAAGCCTGCAAAACTCGCGCGGGTTTCTTCCCCTGGGGTTAAATCTTTGATTGAACCATCAACTTCACGCACATAAACATGGTAGCGCTCATTACCGCCTGAGTCCTTGGTAAATAGTACACGCTCATCATTTGGGAAATAGCGAATAGGGTAGGTGCTGTCTTCAAAATTGGTTAGGCGCGTTTTGCTACCTGTTTTTACGTCAACTTCATACAAGCTGTAAATACCGCTTTCATCGCTACTAACTAGAACTTTATCGCCAGTCGGGGAAAAGCTACTGCCCATGATAGATGTTGTATCAAAAAAGGTTTTAGCGTTATAGGTTTTTACTTGTCGTGTTTGCTCAGTTGCCACAGGGGTAGAGGCTGAATTATTAGATTGACTGCAACCTGTTAATGCAATTGATACTGCACAGGTAATACAGGCAAATGTGAGGGCTTTTTTCATAGATACATTCCTTGGATTATAATTATGGACTTTTAGTGTTAACCGAAGGTTTTTTAAACGCAAGTAATTAGCCTATTCGAACTGCAATAAAGTGTTACAAACCATGTAGCTCACGAAAATAGAAAACCAGTTATAATTCACTTTCAAAATCAGGGAGTATTTATGATAGAAGTCATTGGGTTACATAAACAGTTTGCTGAAAACGTATTGTACAGTGGTTATAGTGTGCAGTTTTGTGCACCTAAAATATGCATTGAAGCGCCTAATGGCCAAGGTAAAACAACGTTGTTGATGATGTTGGCAGAGCTCGAAACGCGCCAAAGTGGGCAGATTTTATTTTCTAAAAAAGCATTAACCGAACCGCATAAACAAGTTTCTATAGCCTCAGACTGTATTGCTTTACCTGACTTTCTCACGGCAAAGCAAATTATTAACTTGTCCGTGAATACGCTGGGTTGTGATTGGCCAACGACAATAATAGATGGGTTTAATTTCAATGAATTTTTAAATACTCGTTTTGATGCGTTGTCGTCAGGTAATCAAAAGAAATGCCAGTTAATTTTAGCGCTTATGCGTGATGCACCTTATTTACTTCTAGACGAACCCAGCGCAGCACTTGATCAAGCCAGTATTCAGTATTTATTAGTACTGCTTGATGAATATCTAATAGATAAGCCAAATGGGCAAATAGTCATCACCTGCCATGAACCAGCGCCATTTATTGAGCGTGGCTTTGAGTGTATACCGTTATGATTGCAAATTTAAAACAATCAATCGGGCAATATCGCTCTTTTATGGATTATCGTTATCAGGCTTACAAAACTGAACTCACGCAATTATTGTTACAACTAAAAAGCTTTGGGTTGTTATTTTTAGTGGTGTTAGGCTCGTCAGTGTTGGGTTTGATATTGCTACTTTTTTTAGGCCTTGGAAAAATTATAGACAGCAGCGCAGCACCCCAATACGGTGCACAAATGGCTTTATTTTATTTGTTACTACAAAGTGTGATGCTCAGCGCAATGAAGTCAGCAATTAAAAATAGTAAGCAGCGGTTATTTCAGCAAACTATTGCACGATCAGTTTGGTTATATTTAGTCGATATTAAACTATTAACGCTCAGTAATGCATGGCTTATAGCCAGTGTATTAATTGCGCTAGATTTAACGCTATCACAATGGGTTAAAGTACCGCACTTTGTTGTATTTATGTTGTTGCAATTTAGCTTGGGCGTTTTGTGTTTATACAAACCCAGCGCACTGATATATGGCTTTATATTTAGCACGATATTAGTGTGTGTTCCTATTTATATGCAACCGCTCACCTATCATATAGGCTTTGCTTTACTGTTTACGCTGAGTCTTTTTGTTCCCGTGGTTAGTGTTAACGGGCGAATTGCAGTAAGTTCATTATTGGGCTTTTGGTTTTGTTATTTATTAAACCATTGTTGGACACTTGTTTGGCGCGTGTCGTTACTTTTATGTGTATTCATGGCATCAGCTGCGCTAATAAACGAACGTGCTGATTTAGTACCTATACTTGTGATATTAGCCATGGCTTTTATTGTACTCTTTAGTAGTTCATTGCAATTTGATTGCGGTAGGGTGTATGAGCAGTATCGATTATTTTTTAAAACATGCGAGCAAGAACGCGCCTTTTATATTAGCCAGTTTTTACCTAGCATATTGCTGTTTTTATTAGCCACAATAAGTTATAGCGTTATTTTTGGTTACACTCATATTGTATTATTTGTCATTGGAAATATGTGGTGTGTATTACAGGTTTACCTTGCACAAAAAAAACCAGCGCATTATGCGCTGGTTTGGCTAATTTCAACAGGGTTGCTGCTAGCTTTACTAAACTAGTTAAGCGGCATCTGCCTTTTTAGATTTAGCTTTGCTATTACGCGCTGCTTTGCCGGCAAGTAAATCTGCAGGGTCAAAGTCGTCAACGTTAATAACGTCTAAGCGAGCTTGTTCAACAGCTGCTAACTTATCAGCTTCAGCTTGGCTTAAAATGCCGGCTTCTAAGCCCATTTGCGCCACTTTATCAAGTTGGAAGAATGGCAATTTAACGCCTTTCTCTTTACATACGCGTTCAAATAAAGGCTCTACCTCTAGCACGTCTTTAAGCGTTTGCTCTTGACGACCTACAAGGTTAAGCGGCTCGTTTGTAAGGTATACATAACTTGCTAAACGATTACGCGTTTCGCTAGGCACTTGCAGTAATTGCGCTAGTTTATGCTCAAGTTTGTCGGTAGGTTTACGAACCGGGCGACCAAACGGGAATAACAATACTTTTAATACGCCACGAAGTGGTGCAGATGGCATATTGTTGATTAAATCAGCAAGCGCACGTTGACAGTGGTAAAGGTGATCCTGACAGCTCCACTGAACCAGTGCAAAATCTTCTTTTTTACGGCCTTCGTCGTTATAACGTTTAAGCGTTGCAGACACTAAGTAAAGGTAGCTTAATAAGTCACCTAAGCGTGCTGAAATACGTTCTTTACGTTTAAGTGAACCACCAAATACTGCCATACTAATATCAGACATAAGTGCAAGCGATGCACTAAAGCGTGAAGCTATACGATAAAACTCTGCCGTTTCGTCTTTGTACGGCACACTAGTAAAGCGAGCGCCAGTAAGTGCAAGCCACTTAGTGCGTACTAGGTTAGACATGGTAAAGCCAATGTGGCCCATTAGCGCTTTATCAAATACGTTAAGCGCTTCTTCGCGGTCTTCAATTTCACACGCACCTAGCTCGGTAAGTACAAATGGATGACAACGAATAGCACCTTGACCATAAATAATCATATTACGGGTCAAGATGTTTGCACCTTCAACGGTAATGGCAATAGGTGCACCTTGATAGCCACGACCTAAATAGTTATTTGGCCCAAGCATGATCCCTTTACCGCCTAGCACGTCCATTGCATGAATGGTGGCATCGCGCATTTGCTCGGTAAGGTGGTATTTAATAATAGCCGAAATCACAGATGGTTTTTCGCCTAAATCAACCGCGCCAGTAGACATACTTACTGCAGCGTCTGAGCTGTAAGCATAACCGGCAAGCTTCGCCATTGACTCTTCAACCCCTTCCATTTTACCAATTGGCAAGCGGAATTGACGACGAATACGGCTATAAGCACCGGTTGCTACAGCAATCATTTTAATGCCACCGGCTGAATTTGACGGCAACGTAATTGCACGACCAACCGATAAACATTCAACGAGCATACGCCAGCCTTGACCAGCCATTTCTGGGCCACCAATAATGTAATCAAGTGGTACAAAAATATCTTTACCGCGAGTAGGGCCATTTTGGAACGGCACATTAAGCGGGAAGTGACGACGACCGATTTCTACCCCAGGGGTATCTGTTGGGATAAGTGCACAGGTAATACCAGGCTCTTTAACGTCACTTAATAATCCATCTGGATCTTGTAATTTAAATGCTAGACCAAGAACCGTAGCTACAGGTGCAAGTGTAATGTAACGCTTGTTCCATGTAAGGCTTACACCGACTACTTCTTCGCCATTCCATTGCCCTTTACATACTACACCGTAGTCTGGAATTGAGCTTGCATCAGAACCTGCCTCTGGCGAAGTAAGAGCAAAACATGGAATTTCTTGACCGCTTGCTAAACGCGGTAAGTAATGATTTTTTTGATCTTCAGTACCGTAGTGCTGTAATAACTCACCCGGGCCTAACGAGTTAGGTACACCAACAATTGACGAAAGCAATGTTGATTTACTGGTTAGTTTTTGCAGTACACACGATTGTGCAAATGCAGAGAATTCTAAGCCGCCGTATTCCTTTTTAATGATCATGGCAAAGAATTTGTTATCTTTTAGATATTGCCATACATCCTGAGGTAAATCAGTTAGCTCATGCGTAGCTTCCCAATCGTCCAGCATACTACATACAACTTCAACAGGGCCGTCGATAAATGCCTGCTCTTCAATAGTAAGTTTTGGAACTGGATACTGATGAAGCTTTTTCCAATCTGGGTTACCACAAAATAAATCAGCTTCCCACCAAGTTGTACCGGCATCAATAGCTGACTTTTCGGTGTCAGACATGCTCGGTGTAACTTTTTTGAAGACCTTGAAAATAGGCTTGATAATATATTGCTGACGAATGCCAGTAACAGAAAGAGGCACTGCGATGATTAAAAAGATCACCCAGCTAATTAAACCAAAAGCACCAGCAAAGGTACCAATTAATAATGTTGCGGCAGAAACACCAAGTGCTGTGTTCCAACTCGCTCTGTGGTAAAGCGCAATGCTGAGCAGTGCGATTAAACCGAGTGTAAATATGAGTGTCATTGCTAATTCCTTAATAGAGGTCAGACCACCTCGTTTAGAGTAGCGCTAGTAACGCTAAGTTTCAAGTACATTACTTAGATTAAAGTGTAGTTATCGGTACGATTATTACAATGCGTTGTATGTTATACGAACAGTTTAACTGTAATGGTTTATTTTGGCTTATCATAAAAAATATAAGCATTAAAAAAATCAATTAATCTAGTAGTAATATAAGTTTAATTAAGTAAATATACTTATGATGATCAGTGTACGCTTATTAAAAATAGAACGATATTCTATGTTTAGCTTTTTAAAGGTTTATTTATTTTATGTGTGAATTACTTGGCATGTCAGCCAATGTGCCAACGGATATTTGTTTTAGTTTTTCAGGGTTGTTGGAGCGCGGTGGCAATACAGGGCCGCATAAAGATGGCTGGGGCATTACTTTTTATGAAGGCAAAGGTTGTAGAACCTTTAAAGATCCCGAGCCAAGTTACCAGTCAGAAATAGCTAAATTAGTTAAAGCTTATCCGATTAAAAGCGTATCGGTGATAAGTCATATTCGTCAAGGCAACCGCGGGCGAGTGTGTCTTGAAAACACCCATCCGTTTACTCGTGAGTTGTGGGGGCGTGAAATAACCTATGCTCATAACGGGCAGCTTTCAAATTATCATGATTTAAAACCTGAATATTATCGACCTGTGGGTAATACCGATAGCGAGTTGGCATTTTGCTGGTTGCTTGACAAAATTCGTGAAAAGTACCCGCAGCGACCAAGTAATATGGCGTCGGTTTTTAGATATGCGGCTAAGCTTTCGCATACGCTACGTGAAAAAGGCGTGTTTAATATGTTATTGACCGATGGTGTATTTGTTTTAGCGTATTGTACTAATAATTTACATTATATAACGCGCCGTGCACCGTTTGGTAAAGCAACACTTATTGATGCTGATATGGTGGTCGACTTTCAACAAGAAACCACACCAAACGATGTGGTAACGGTTATAGCAACAAGGCCGCTAACCAACGATGAACGCTGGCAAAAAATGCAGCCAGGAGAGTTTGCGTTATTTAAAATGGGTGAATTAATGTAGGTTGGTAGAGTAAAACGAAACCCAACTTAAAGTTTCAAATCTAAGTATTAAAATGAAAAGCCCAAGTTATGGTTATCACACTTGGGCTTTTCGTATTGCATCTTGTAAGTAATTTATTAGGGGGTTATTTCGTTCTTAACTTGTGCAGGTAAAGCCGGTGGATTGATCACGGTAAACGATTTCATCTGCACTTCAAACTGTTCCACACCTTTTTCACCTTTCCACATGCGCACTAGCATATAATCCATTTCTGGGGCAAACCATGCTAAGGCTTGGCGTTTGTCATTGTCGTATAAACGTTTTACTTTAATGGCTTCTACGTTACCAATCGGTAAGGAAATCATTTCGGTTTCTACCACTTCAAAGTCGTAGTCACGGCAATTACCTTTTTTATCAACCAGTGGAAACGAGAAACTAGTTTTTCCTTTTTTAAGTCCTTCTCGAACTTGCACTTGATAAGAAATACCATCTTGGAAGTTATCATGCCATTGGCATTTTAACGGGTAGTCGCTGGTGTTACTGGTGACAGTTTGTGTTTGACGATCAAAGTTAATTTCATACTTTTTGTCAGGCCCAGTCCCCGTGCGGATCATAGAGTACTGAATAGGCTCTACTTTATCGTTAGCAAAGCTAAAAGTTGATGACTCTTGACGTGAGTCAGAGAAAATCATCCATTCAATATCGCTATGGTAAGTGACTTGGTAGTTATTATTATCGAGTTTTTTAAGTGTCCGCTCGGCTGTACCATGATTTGCGCCTTTGCGCAAAATATCGTAGCTGGCTTGATACTGGGTTAACTCACCTGCAATCAGGCTGGTAGGAAGTAATAAAGTGCCCGCACATAATAGCCAGGCACTTAATTTTTTATTTTGGGTAGTGCGCGCCGTGTGCAGGAAGTTGTTTTTCGTCAAGAACTGCATAATCTGCTTCCATCGTAAGTCGTTGTTCACTGAACCACTTGACCACCAAAGGATAAATTATGTGCTCTTGCGCATGCACACGCTTAGCGAGCGTGTCTGCTGTATCGTCTGCTAATACAGGCACTTTGGCTTGAAGAATAACGGGTCCGCCGTCTAATTCTTCAGTTACAAAGTGAACACTAACGCCGTGAACGTCGTCTTTTGCATCAATTGCTCTTTGGTGGGTATTCAGCCCCTGGTACTTAGGCAACAAAGATGGATGAATGTTCAACATTTTTCCAACATATTTTTGCACTAAGTTAGGAGTTAGAATACGCATAAACCCAGCTAATACAACTAGATTTGGTTCAAAAGAGTCAATTATATGCATTAACTGGGCATCGTACGCTTCGCGTGAGTCAAACTCTTTATGACTCAGCACGTGTGTGGCAATACCTGCATTTTTTGCACGCTCTAACCCATAAGCGTCTGCTTTGTTACTAATAACAGCCGCTATATGGGCGTTTATCTCGCCGCTTTCACAGGCGTCTATAATGGCTTGTAAATTTGAGCCACTGCCTGAGATCAAAACTACTAGACGAGTGGGTGCCATTACGCAGCACCACCTACAATTTCAACTTGCTCTTCGCCAACAACGGCATCTTGGATTTCACCAAGGTGCCATGCGTTCTCGCCAAGATCTTTTAAGATATTTAAGCTATTTTCAAGCTCATCCGCAGGTACAACTAACACCATGCCTACACCACAGTTAAATGTGCGGTACATTTCGTGTGTTGTAATGTTGCCGTTTTCTTGCAACCAGCTAAACACACTTGGCCACTGCCAGCTATCACCTTTAACAACCGCTTTAGCAGATTCAGGTAATACGCGTGGGATATTTTCCCAAAAACCGCCACCAGTAATATGCGAAAGGGCATGCACGTCTACTTGCTTGAACAACTCAAGTAATGGTTTAACGTAAATACGTGTTGGTTCTAAAAGGTGCTCACCTAAGGTTTTGCCATCAATCACTTGATTAGTATCAGCGTTAGAGACTTCTAAAACTTTACGAATTAAAGAGAAACCATTTGAGTGAGGACCGCTAGAAGCAAGGGCAATAAGTTGATCGCCTGCAGCTACTTTAGTGCCATCAATAATTTTTGATTTTTCTACCACACCGGTACAAAAGCCTGCCATGTCGTAGTCTTCACCATCATACATACCTGGCATTTCAGCTGTTTCGCCACCGATTAGGGCACAACCTGAAATTTCACAACCTTTACCAATACCGGTTACTACGTCGGCTGCTGTGTCTACATCTAGTTTACCCGTTGCATAGTAATCTAGAAAAAACAGGGGTTCAGCGCCTTGTACTATTAAATCATTTACACACATCGCAACTAAGTCGATACCTACAGTATCGTGCTTTTTAAGGTCAATTGCTAAGCGTAACTTAGTGCCAACACCGTCAGTGCCTGCTACAAGTACGGGTTGCTTATAACCTTCAGGAATTTCGCAAAGTGCGCCAAAACCACCAATTCCGCCCATCACTTCAGGACGACGAGTTTTTTTAACTACGCCTTTAATACGCTCAACAAGTGCATTACCAGCGTCGATATCTACGCCCGCGTCTTTATAGCTTAGAGACTGTTTTTGTTCGCTCACAGGTTTTCCTCAAAATAGTTGTTTTGATGCTTACTTAGAAACGCGCGTATTTTACAACAATTGCAAGGGCGCGGCTAGTTGAAATCTGGATTTGATTTTAAAGACAAGGACACTTGTCCGCTAGTTGCTGTATTAGTAAACAAAAAAAGCGCCCAATGGCGCTTTTTAATATGGAAATAAAAATTAATACTATAAATTAGGCTTTAGCTGTAAGTATCGCTCTAAGTGGTGCAGGGTAGCCTTCAATGGTTTTACTGGTGTCAGCGGGGTCTAAAAAGTCAACTAAAGATTCGTTTTCCATCCAGTCAGTTTTACGCTGCTCGTCGAGCGTTGTAATAGCACAATCTTTAATTTGCACATCTTTAAAGCCAACACGTTCCATCCACAATTTTAATGCCGCAGTGCTTGGAATAAACCATACATTACGCATTTTCGCGTAGCGGTCGGTCGGTACTAATACGGTGTTTTCATCGCCTTCAATAACTAATGTTTCAAGCACCAGCTCACCACCTGGGCGAAGCTGTGCTTTTAATTGCGCTAAAAAGTCGATAGGGGAACGACGATGATAAAGCACCCCCATTGAAAATACTGTATCAAACGCTTTGAGCTCTGGCAGGGCTTCTACACCTAATGGTAACAAATGCACGTTTTCATCTGGGTTAAAGTGTTTAATTGCCTGAAACTGGCACAAAAATAAGTCAGATGGATCAATACCCACCACAAATTGAGCACCTTCACCGCGCATACGCCATAGGTGATACCCTGAGCCACAACCAATATCTAATACAGTACGGCCTTTTAATGGCTCAATATGCGGTAGCAGTCGATCCCATTTCCAGTCGCTGCGCCATTCGGTATTTATTTCAATACCGTGAACGTTAAACGGGCCTTTACGCCAAGGCATCATCCGCTTTAATAAATGCGTGGTTTGCTTTTTTTCGCCTTCAGACATTTCACCAGGCGCACCTATTGCTACTTTGCTGACAATATCAACTTGGTTTGTTGATACCTCGGGTAAGTTTTTCAGCACTTTTTGCCATTGTGGCAAATCGCCATGACTTGCCTCTTGTTGCCAATGCTTTAATTGCGCAGGCAAGGTTTCTAGCCAGTGGCTAAGTGGGCTTTGTGCAATCGCAGCGTAAAATTGGTTAAACCATGCAGACATGTGTCACTCTCTAAATTATTTAATTGCTACCATTGAGCAAAAATTAAAACATTGATACCACACTTGCGTTTGGCTAAAACCAATGTCGCTTAAACGTTGTGTATGTGTACTAAGTGTATCGGGGCGCATTACGTTTTCAATGGCAGTACGCTTTTGGCTTATTTCAAGCTCAGAGTAGCCATTATGGCGTTTAAAGTCGTGGTGCAAGTCAATCAGTAAGTTATCGCATTGCTCGTTTTCGGCTTTAATTTTTTCACTTAATAACAAAACGCCACCGGGCTTTAAATTAGCGTATATTTTTTCAAGTACCGCTTTGCGCTGCGCAGGTGGTATAAATTGCAGGGTAAAATTCATTGCCACAACCGATGCGTTTTGAATATCAAGCTCGTTAATATCACCTAAAGTAACCGTTACAGGAACGTCTGATCTAAATCCTTGTAAATGGACCTTACAACGTTCAACCATGGCTTGTGAGTTATCTACGGCGATAATTTGGCAGCTATCGGTTTTAATATTACGACGCATACTTAAGGTTACTGCCCCTAATGAGCAGCCCAAGTCGTACAGGTTAGAATTAGGCTGAGCATACTCACCCGCTAATTTTCCCATAGTACTTACAATAGTGGCATAACCGGGTACCGAGCGTTGGATCATGTCGGGAAATACTTCAACCACGTTTTGATCAAAACTAAAGTCTTTTACTTGTTGCTCAGAGGCATAAATACTGTCTTTTATACTCACGAAGGCAGTCTCTTTGAAAATAATAGTGCTATTTTAACATTTTATGCTGGATAGTCAGTGATAAATTCAGTAGCTTGACTAGAATTATGAAGAATAAGTATAAAAGAGATTATTAAATGAGCAAAAGTAAGGTTATTAGTACCGACGATATATTAGCAACATTATGCCACTCAGTAACGGGTGTACTTTCATCAGCCAGCGGCAACGAGATCAGCTATTCAGCCATGGTACAAAAAATAACGCGTACTTGTATGCGACCAGACATAGGCTGTTTTGTTTTATTTGACGGGGGCTTTACCGGCTTAGTTGTTACCAACTTTACAGCGCAAGCGGCCATGGAAATTTACGGCGATTATATGCGTAACATGGGTATGCCAGAAGACGAAATCGCACACAGCCACTTATCTGATGACGTTTCAAACGTGATGGGTGAGTTGATGAACCAAATAGTGGGCGACTTCACGTCAAAAGTGCGTGAACAGCTGCATACCTCTATTACCCAAAATCAGCCAAAAATGATGGCTATTAATAAACAAGTGCAAATATCGGTTGATACCACTATGGATCGTCCGCAAGCACGTCGCGTAACGTTTACGACTCGCAACCAAAATATCTTCTATTTAGAATTAGCGATGGATAAAACAGAGTTTATTAAACTTCACGACTTTGACATTGTAGAAGCGATAGACCCAGACGATATTATCGAAAATGAGGCTAAGCAAAAAGCGGATAAAGAAAAAGCGAAACAGCCAAAGCAAGATGATAGCGATGACGACTTTATGGCCGAATTAGGGCTTTAACGTTTTTACGTAGGCTGGGTCAAGTGAAACGAAACCCAACGAGCTAGCTGTCAGTTTGTAGCTATCAGTAAATTATAAAAAACGCGATTTAGTATCGCGTTTTTTGTTAACGAGGGCTTTCATTATGAACTTGTGTGTCATTGAATTTTGGCTGACCGCTGACCGCTGACCGCTGACCGCTGACCGCTGACCGCTGACCGCTGACCGCTGACCGCTGACCGCTGACCGCTGACCGCTCAATTATACGGATTCTCACCCATAGCAATAGCCACACAAAAAATCCGTAAATCTAGCTCTAGCTGATGGTACTGTGGCTCCATATGGCAGCACAGTTTATAAAAGCCTTTATTGTGGTCTTTTTCTTTAAAATGCGCGAGTTCGTGCACCACTAATGCTTTTAATAATGGCTCTGGCGCGCGCAGTAAATCGCTGTTTATTGCTAAATCGTGCTTGCGGGTTTTACCTTGCATACGGTACGTGTGGGTACCGAGTGCATTGGTAACCATATCACCTTGTTTTTTAAACGCAGCGCGTCCAAATGGCGGGGCGTTTTTTAAATACTGCTTTTTAAGCTCAGTGGCGTAGCTATACAGTAACTTATCACTGGTAATACGATGCGCCTGCGGGTATTTTTTAAGTAAATACTCACTTACTTTTCCTGCTTTTATTAGGCTTAATACTTGCTCAACGATATTGGCAGGGTAGCCGGTAAAGTAACGTGCGTATTCACTCATTATTGTCTCTGTATTTTGAATTTATTTTTAAAAAAGTGCTTGCTGGTGGGCTTCTTTTTCGCCACTAAATGGATTGAGTACATTGTGATTATACCCCAAATCTTGGCAAAACTGACGAGCCAGCAGCGGCGCTTCGCGGTTATCAGCGGTATGAAAAAACACATAAGGACTTTTGCCCTCATCAAGCCACTGAGTTACTTTGCTAAGCCAAGGCTGATAAAAGGTCTTATAATCGTTTTCTAAATCAGCAATAACAAAACGTGCCATAGGCTGCGAGCCCGTAGCAATAGCGTGAACTGGTAAATGCGGTTTTTTCTGTTGTGCGTCTATTAGCGCTTCGGTGGTTGGCTTTACTGCAAAGAGCGCCCGAGTATCCATAGCAATACGGTTTATATTATTTGCCATTAAAAGCTGATTAAGTGCGATTTCGGCCTCACCTTTTTTAAAAAAATCAGGGTGGCGTACCTCAACCCCATAGTTTAGCTCTTTAGGAAGTAACTCAATAAAAGCGGCAAGCTTAGCTAAATGTTGTGGCGCAAACGCCTTAGGTAATTGCAGCATTATTTGCCCTGTTTTTTCAAATAGAGGGGCGAATAAATTAAGCCAATTAGTTAGCTCATGTTGCACGTTAGTAAGTTGGAGTTCGTGACTAAAGCGCCGATGAAATTTAAAGGTAAATTTAAACTCATCAGGTACACTGGCAGCCCATCGTAATACAGTGTCAGGCGAGGGATCGGCGTAAAAGCTAGTATTACCTTCTACCGAATTAAAATGCTGCGCATATTCGCTAAGCATATCGGCATTTTTACACTGGCGTGAAAATAAATTTCCTTTCCATGCGCTGCTCGACCACTGCGGGCATCCAATATATAGCATACAAACAAAAGCCTTGATATAAAGTGCCGGTAGTGTAACAAATAACAAAACAGTGCGCTGTAAATTCCACCTCGAAAGGTAAACACGCCCTAGCATCTTCAACCTACTTGGGTATAATGCAGGGCTTAATTTGATTATTTTGAATTGCTAGCGGCTTTATTTTCATTTTGGTGTTTATAAAAACTTTTAAAACAACAGTGTTTAACCGCTATATGCCTTTTATCTGACAGGAAAACTATGCGCTCTATATACTGCGGACAGCTAAATAAAACTCACGTAGATCAGGAAGTTGAACTATGTGGCTGGATCAACAAACGACGTGACCTTGGTGGACTTATCTTTGTCGATTTACGCGATAGAGAAGGTTTAGTACAAGTTGTATTCGATCCGGAAGTTGAAGGATTAATGGAAACAGCTAACAAACTTCGTCAGGAATTTTGTGTTCAGTTAAAAGGGATTGTACGCGCTCGCCCAGACAGCCAAGTAAATAAAGACATGGCTACCGGCGAAGTAGAAATTTTAGGCACGGGTTTAACGATTATTAACCGCTCTGAGCCTATGCCACTTGATTTTAACCAAGTGAACTCAGAAGAGCGTCGTTTAAAATATCGTTACTTAGATTTACGTCGTTTAGAAATGAGCGACCGTATTAAATTACGTGCTAAGGCAAGCAGCTTTGTACGTCGCTTTTTAGATGAAAATGGCTTTTTAGATATCGAAACGCCAGTACTAACTAAAGCAACGCCAGAAGGTGCGCGTGATTACCTAGTACCAAGTCGTGTACACAAAGGTAGCTTTTACGCATTACCGCAGTCGCCACAGTTATTTAAGCAATTGTTGATGATGTCGGGTTTTGACCGTTACTACCAAATTGTTAAATGTTTCCGTGACGAAGACTTACGTGCTGACCGTCAACCTGAATTTACTCAAATAGATTTAGAAACCTCGTTCATGAGCTCTGATCAAGTACGTGGTATGACAGAGAAAATGATCCGCGAAATGTGGCAGTCATTACTAAATGTTGATTTAGGTGATTTCCCAATTATGCCTTACTCTGAGGCAATGAGCCTATATGGTTCTGATAAGCCAGACTTACGTAACCCAATGAAGCTTATTGATGTAGCCGATTTAGTAAAAGACGTAGAATTTAAAGTATTCTCGGGTCCAGCAAATGATGAAAAAGGCCGTGTTGCAGTGCTAACTGTTCCAGGTGGTGCATCACTTTCTCGTAAGCAACTAGATGACTACACTAAGTTTATCGGTATTTACGGTGCTAAAGGTTTAGCATGGATGAAAGTAAATGACCGCGATGCAGGCGTTGAGGGCGTGCAATCGCCAATCGCTAAATTCTTAAATGAAGATGTGATCACGCAGTTACTTGAACGTACTAATGCACAAACAGGCGATATCATTTTATTTGGTGCGGATAAACGCAACACCGTAAATGAAGCCATGGGCGCACTTCGTTTAAAAATTGGTATTGATTTAGAAATAACTAACCTAGATAGCTGGGCACCACTTTGGGTTGTTGACTTCCCAATGTTTGAAGAAGATGACGAAGGCACATTACACGCTGTACACCATCCATTTACTGCACCAAAAGATATTAGTGCCAGTGAGCTTGAAGCAAACCCAGCAGCGGCTATTTCAGATGCTTACGATATGGTATTAAACGGCTACGAAGTGGGCGGTGGCTCGGTACGTATTCACAATGCAGATATGCAAGAAGCGGCATTTAGAATTTTAGGTATTGAAGCGCAAGAGCAGCAAGATAAATTTGGTTTCTTACTTGATGCACTTAAATACGGCACACCGCCGCATGCAGGTTTAGCGTTCGGTTTAGACCGTTTAGTTATGTTGTTATGTGGTACTGATAACATTCGTGACGTTATTGCTTTCCCTAAAACCACACAAGCATCGTGTTTATTAACCGATGCACCAAGCAAAGCTAACAGCGATTCGCTGACAGAGCTTGCAATTAGTGTAGTTGAGAAAGAATTACCAAGCGCAGAATAAAGCTAGCTTTTAGTTAGATCAAAACCCCTTAGGCTAAATACCTAAGGGGTTTTTTGTTCGGCATAACCCAATTTAGGTGCTTTATTTTTATGAGCGAGTTATTTAAAGATAGTCATTATTTTGATCAGTCATTTTCAAACTTTACAGCAAATGCAAAGCGCTTTAGCGATATTGAGTTTGAACAATGTCAGTTTATTGATTGCGATTTTAGTCACAGCCAGTTTAGTGCCTGTCGGTTTATAGAGTGTGAATTTATTAACTGTAATTTGACTGAACTTAATTGGAATTACAGCTCCTTAGAAGAGGTGAGCTTTGCAAATTGTAAGCTCAATAGCATAGTGTGGGGGCAAGTAAATTGGCCGCAATTAGCGCTAACGTCACCGGTGAGTTTTAAACAGTGTGAGCTGAGCCATAGTTCGTTTTTTGAATTACAGTTAAAAGCCTTAACAATGACGAACTGTTTTGCCAAAGATGTTGATTTTAGACACGCTAACTTAGCTCAAAGCAACTTCTCGGATACTGACTTTAGAGACAGCCTGTTTCATCAAACTAATGTGAGAAAAGCAAATTTTGTTGGCGCTTCGCAATTTAATATTGATATAACAAGCAATGATGTGAGTAATGCAAAGTTTGAACGGTTTGAAGCGTTAAATTTATTAGCTGGACTTGATATCGAGCTGGTTGATTAGCCGCAAGAGCTTACGGCTAATACGTATATTTACTATTAGCAAGCAGGGCCATTTTTGTTACGTGCACTAGCAAGTGCGCGGGCTATGCTCAGTAGCTCAGGCGAAATATCATCAGCGCCATCTTTAATCAGTTTAGTTACATCTCCTGATGAATATAAGCTATCACGCGGTGATTTAATCCCAAGCTCTCTGACAAAGTCTTTGGTTTTACCAGTACTGCCGGTTTCAATAAACTTAAAAATAATACGTTCGTTGTTACTTTTCGGCTCGGCTTGTAACACTTTAATTTCTTCTTGGTAGGCTTCAATTCTGCTTTGTAGAATATCGATGCGCTGTTCAATGCTGCTGTATGATTTCATGAATGGATTCTTTTGCAATAATAGTAAAACAATAATCGCTATTATCGCATAAATTAGTAAAGGAGCGTGCTAACCTTTATAATAAAAATTAATACTAGTTAA